>NZ_DASVFL010000272.1:0-24206 GCF_036380075.1 Lentzea sp.
CGCCTGGTGTAGCTCATGGCGCTACGCAGGGCTACACTCGTCTGGTGAAGGTCATCAGCCAACGGGAGTTTCGCAACCACTCCGCCGCTGTCATGGACGCGGTGGAGGCGGGCGAGACCTACCACGTGACGCGAAATGGTGTGGAGGTCGCCGAACTCCGTCCCCTGCCTCGTCGCCGTCGAATGACGGCTGAGGAACTCGTCGAACGGCACAGGACCCTGCCCCAGGTCGATCACTCTCGGATGCGTCAGGAAGCTGATGAGTTCTTCGGTGACGAGGATCGTGTGGGCGACTTTGATCCGTGGGAGCGCAGTCGTGGCTGAACGTCCCGAGTCGGGGGTGCTCGACACGTGCGCCTACATCGATCTGGGCCTTCTGGATCCGGCTGGTCTGCCGCAGGTTCCCGAGCTCACCGCTGTCACGATGGCCGAGTTGCATCAAGGCGTGGTGATGGCGAAGGACGCTGCGTCCAGAGCTGCGCGCACGGAGAAGCTGGGTGCGGCGATCGTCGACTTCGAGCCGCTGCCCTTCGATGGTCAGGCAGCTGCCAGGTACGGCACATTGGTGGCGCTCACCATTGCGGCGAATCGAAACCCGAAGCCGCGGCGGATGGACTTGATGATCGCCGCCGTCGCGTCATCGCGTGGGCTGCCGCTGTACACCAGGAATGCCGAAGACCTCAAAGGTCTCGACGGCATGGTCACGATCATCGAGGTCTGATGGCGCCTGCCGGAGAACAGGCTCTCCGGCAGGCCAGGGGTCACCAGCCGCGCGAGCGCCACTCCGCGAGTGACGGGCGTTCCTTGCCCAGCGTCGAGTCGTCGCCGTGGCCCGGGTAGAACCAGGTGTCGTCGGGCAGGACGGCGAACAGGCGGTCCTCCACGTCGTTGATCAGCGAGGCGAAGTTGTCCGGGGACGTGGTCTTGCCCACTCCGCCGGGGAACAGCGAGTCGCCGGTGAACAGGTGCGGGTGGCCCGTGGGGTCGTCGTAGACGACGGCGATCGAGCCCGGCGTGTGGCCGCGCAGGTGGATGATCGACAGCGCTACGTCGCCCACCTCCAGCGTGTCGCCGTGGTCCACCTGGACGTCCGGTGGCACGGGGAGGACCGCCGCGTCCAGTTCGTGGGCGGCGGTGGTCGCGCCGGTCGCGGCTGCCAGGGCTTCGAGGGCCTGCCAGTGGTCCCCGTGCTGGTGGGTGGTGACGATCGTGCGCAGGCGCGGGGTGTCCGGGTGGTGGTCGAGCAGGTCGGACAGGCGCTCGTGGTCGTTGGCCGCGTCGATGAGCAACGCCTCGTTCGTGGACCGGCACACGAGCAGGTAGGCGTTGTTGTCCATCGGTCCGACGGAGATCTTCGTGATGGTCAGCGCGTCCAGGGTGCGGCGTGCCGCCGGGCCCTCCGGATCGACGTGACCGGTGTAGTTCTCGAGTACGTCCACGGTGGCAGACGGTAGTCGCTCTCTGCGGCGAGACGCACACCTTCAGGTTGCATACAGGTCTCACTCATAGGGTAAGTAAGGATCAAGCTTTGGTCCGCGAGTACGCCGAAAGCACCAACGACGAGGGTCCCCGCCTATCGTGATTCCAGCGCAACGAGAGAAACCCCGTACGGCCCGCAGGGTCAGCTGGGACGTCCTGCGCGTCGTCGCCATCGGGTGCGTGTTGCTCCACCACGCCACGCTCACGAGCGTCAGCAGCCATCCCGACCTCGGGCCGCTGCCGTTCACCTTCCCGATGTCGATGGGCGCGAGCACGCTGATGGTCGTCTCGGCTTTCTTCGCGTGCGCCTCGCTGAACAGCGGCGCGCCGGGCCGGTTCCTGTGGAGACGGCTCGCCCGTCTGCTGCCCGCCTACCTGGCGGCGGTCCTGCTCACCTACGCGGTGCAGCGGTGGATCGCGCCGGAGGGGTGGAGCCAGCTCGACGCCAGGGACGTCGTCTACAACCTGCTGCTGGTCAACCAGTGGTTCCCGGACGTCAACATCGTCGACTTCGCCTACTGGACCGTGCCCGTGCAGATCGCGGCCTTCGTCGCCGGCGCCGTGCTGGTGAAGTTCCTCAGGGGCACGCGGCTGCGCGTCTTTCTGTGGGCCCTCATCGTCACGCCGCTGCTGCTCCGGCCGCTGCTGGACCACTCGCACCCGCTCTTCGTTGTCTACAACGGGTTCGCGCTGCACAGGGCGCAGCTGTTCGCCGCCGGCATCGCGATCTGGCTGTGGCACAAGGACCGGCTGAAGACCCCGCACCTGGCCGCGCTCCTCCTCGCGACCTTGGTCGCGCAGGCGATTCACACGACCGAGTACGGGTCCACGGTCGGGTTCGCCTTGTTGCTACTCATGGTGTGCGCGGCGGCCGCTGGACCCGACTGGGTGTTCTTCCAGCCGATCGCCCGGCCGGTCACGTGGCTCGCGAGCATCTCGTACGGCGTCTACCTCGTGCACCAGCAGATCGGCACGGTGGTGATGGACCGCATGCACGCCGCCGGGCTGCAGTCGTGGTGGTTGCTCGCCGGCTTCCTCACCTCGGCCCTGGTGCTCGGCTGGGCGCTGACGAAGTTCGTCGAACGCCCCGCCTACCGGTTGCTGACTCAGACCCAGTCGGGCAGTTCCGGCAGCTCACCGCGCAGGCCGGTGCCGTCGGCCCTGCCGGTCAGCCAGCCCAGGACGGCGCTCGCGGACCCGCTCACCGAGCTGCGGCTCGCCGGACCGTTGACGGTCCAGCTGCGCTGAGCGCCGTCGGGCAGGGTCACCTCGATGCCGAACGGGTCGACCCTGCCCTCGAACTGCGCCACGGCGTCGTCGAGGAACTCCTGGACGAAGTCGGAGGGCAGGTCGTCGAACCCGACGCCCGCGTCCAGGTCGATGAGGTGGATCCAGATCTCGCGCAGCCGGAACCACGGCACGGAGGACGCGGTGATCGTCTGGCCCTTGGGCGCGGTGACCTCCGCCTGCCACGCGTGCGCCGGCAGGTCGCGGCACGCGGCCTCGAACCGCTGGCAGGCCGAGTCCAGGTCGGCCTTGATGACCTGCAGCAGCCGGTGGGAACCCTCCTCGATGTCGGCGTCGCGGTCCGTCCGCGACGCGTAGGCCTGGTGCTCGACCCCGGTCCGCGCCCAGGTGAGCAGGTTCACCAGCGCGTCGGCGTTGCGAGCGAGGTGGGTGACTACGTGTCCGCGAGACCATCCCGGGAGCAGGCTGTCGCCGCGCGCGGCGGCCTCGTCCAGCTCCTCGACGGCCTCGTACAGCACGTCGGTCGCCTGCCGCACGGCGTTGATGTGCCGGTCGGGCACACCTCGCGGGGCGGGAACGGACGTGTGCTGCGTGGACGGCGTGTAGGTCATGTGCTGCCTCTCCCCGACGTTGAGGCTCTGATCGAAGTGACCAGCCTAGTGAGTAAAGCCAGCTCAGGGGAATGCGGAAGCCGCCCGATCCGTTTTTGTCGGGGGTGGCACCTAGCATGGTCGGCGGGTCGGTCGATGCCACCGAGCAGATGCCAGTAAGCTTCGAACGCTTGTTCGGAAGAGTGTGGCGTGAGTGACCCGCCAATCGCAGCCGAAGGGACCCCAGTGGCAGACCGTCTTGTTGTTCGCGGCGCCCGCGAGCACAACCTGCGCGGCGTGGATATCGACCTGCCGCGGGACAGCCTGATCGTCTTCACGGGGCTGTCCGGCTCCGGCAAGTCGAGCCTGGCTTTCGACACGATCTTCGCCGAGGGCCAGCGCCGGTACGTCGAGTCGCTCTCGGCGTACGCGCGCCAGTTCCTCGGGCAGATGGACAAGCCCGACGTCGACTTCATCGAGGGCCTCTCGCCCGCGGTGTCGATCGACCAGAAGTCCACGAGCCGCAACCCGCGCTCGACCGTGGGCACGATCACCGAGGTCTACGACTACCTGCGCCTGCTCTACGCCCGCGCCGGCAAGCCGCACTGCCCGCAGTGCGGCGAGGCGATCGGCAAGCAGACGCCGCAGGAGATCGTCGACCAGGTGCTCGCGATGGAGCAGGGCACCAAGTTCCAGGTGCTCGCGCCGGTCATCCGCGGCCGCAAGGGCGAGTACCTCGACCTGTTCCAGAACCTGCAGGGCCAGGGCTACTCGCGCGTGAAGGTCGACGGTGTCGTCCACGCGCTGGCCGAGGTGCCCAAGCTCAAGAAGCAGGAGAAGCACCACATCGCGGTCGTCATCGACCGCCTCAGCGTCAAGGCCGCGCAGAAGCAGCGCCTGACGGACTCGGTCGAGACGGCTCTGCGGCTCGCGGACGGCCTGGTCGAGCTGGAGTTCGTCGACCTGCCGGAGACCGACCCGAAGCGGGTCAGGGGCTTCTCCGAGAACCTGGCGTGCCCCAACGGCCACCCGCTCGCGATCGAGGACCTGGAGCCGCGGTCGTTCTCCTTCAACTCGCCGTACGGCGCGTGCGTGGTCTGCACGGGCATCGGCGTGCGCAAGGAGGTCGACCCGGAGCTCGTGGTGCCGGACGACGAGCTGAGCCTCGGCGACGGCGCCATCGCCCCGTGGGCCGGCGGGCAGACCGCCGAGTACTTCACGCGGTTGCTCCAGTCGCTCGGCGAGACCATCGGCTTCCGGATGGACACGCAGTGGCGGCTGCTGCCGGCCAAGGTGCAGAAGGCGGTCCTGCACGGCATCGACGAGCAGGTGCACGTCCGCTACAAGAACCGCTACGGCCGCGAGCGCTCCTACTACGCCAACTACGAGGGCGTCATCCCGTTCCTCGAACGGCGCCAGGAGCAGACCGAGTCCGAGTACATGCGGGAGAAGTACGAGGGCTACATGCGCGAGGTCCCGTGCCCCGCGTGCTCGGGCACCCGCCTGAAGCCCGAGATCCTCGCCGTCACGCTGCACCACGGCCGCAAGGGCGACCGCTCCATCGCCGAGGTCTGCGCGATGAGCGTGTCGGAGTGCTCCGACTTCCTCGACGGGCTCAAGCTCGGCAAGCGCGAGTCGATGATCGCGGGCGCGGTGCTCAAGGAGATCCAGGCCCGCCTGCACTTCCTGCTCGACGTCGGCCTCGACTACCTGTCGCTCGACCGCGCGTCCGGCACGCTGTCCGGCGGCGAGGCGCAGCGCATCCGGCTCGCCACGCAGATCGGCTCCGGCCTGGTGGGCGTGCTGTACGTGCTGGACGAGCCGTCGATCGGCCTGCACCAGCGCGACAACCACCGCCTGATCGAGACGCTGACGAGGCTGCGCGACCTCGGCAACACGCTGATCGTCGTCGAGCACGACGAGGACACGATCCGCACGTCCGACTGGGTCGTCGACATCGGCCCCGGCGCCGGCGAGCACGGCGGCAAGGTCGTGCACAGCGGCCCGTACAAGAAGCTGCTGACGAACAAGGAGTCGATCACCGGCGCCTACCTGTCGGGGCGCAAGTCGATCCCGATGCCCGCGAAGCGCCGCAAGATCGACAAGAAGCGCCAGCTGACGGTCGTCGGCGCCCGCGAGCACAACCTGCGCGGCATCGACGTGTCGTTCCCGCTCGGCACGCTCACCTCCGTCACGGGCGTGTCCGGCTCGGGCAAGTCGACGCTGGTCAACGACATCCTGGCCACGGTGCTCGCGAACAAGCTCAACGGCGCGCGCCAGGTGCCCGGCCGCCACACGCGGATCAACGGTCTGGGCGAGGTCGACAAGCTCGTGCGCGTCGACCAGTCGCCGATCGGCCGCACCCCGCGGTCGAACCCGGCCACCTACACCGGCGTGTTCGACCACGTCCGCAAGCTGTTCGCGGCGACCACCGAGGCGAAGGTCCGCGGCTACCAGCCGGGCCGCTTCTCGTTCAACGTCAAGGGCGGCCGCTGCGAGGCGTGCGCGGGCGACGGCACGATCAAGATCGAGATGAACTTCCTCCCGGACGTCTACGTCCCCTGCGAGGTCTGCAAGGGCGCGCGGTACAACCGCGAGACGCTGGAAGTGCACTACAAGGGCAAGACGATCTCCGAGATCCTCGACATGCCGATCGAGGAGGCCGCGACCTTCTTCGAGCCGATCAACGCCATCTACCGGCACCTGAAGACGCTGGTCGAGGTCGGTCTCGGGTACGTGCGGCTGGGCCAGCCGGCGCCGACGCTGTCCGGTGGTGAGGCGCAGCGCGTGAAGCTCGCGTCCGAGCTGCAGAAGCGGTCGACGGGCAAGACGGTCTACATCCTCGACGAGCCCACGACGGGCCTGCACTTCGAGGACATCCGCAAGCTGCTGGGCGTGATCAACGGCCTGGTGGACAAGGGGAACACAGTCATCGTCATCGAGCACAACCTCGACGTCATCAAGACGTCCGACTGGGTCGTCGACATGGGTCCCGAAGGGGGCTCCGGCGGAGGTATGGTCGTAGCAGAGGGCACACCCGAGCAGGTCTCCGAGGTCGAGAAGAGCTACACGGGGCAGTTCTTGCTGCAGGTGCTCGAGAACGAGGAGGTGTCGGCAGCAGGGTGATGATCCCACTCGACGCGCTGGCCCACCGCGAGCGCGCTCTTCAGGCGTCGCGCGGAGAGCCCACGGCGTACCCCTTCAGCCTCGTAGAGGCGTTCGACTCGTCGGAGCAGTCACTCCGGCGCGTCGCGGCTGTCGGTTGGTTGCGGGCCCTGGAACGGTTTCCTCAGCTCATCGGCAAGTGAACACGGACGGCCTAGTGGGGCGCTAGAGTCCCACTAGAGCCGTAGTACACGCGGTGGGGAATGTTCGGCCACCTGTGAATTCTGTCGGGTAGCTGTCACTCGGACGAGGTATCCGGGATGATGGTGGCCGTGTCGCTGAACCGCTATCGCTTCCGCAGCGTGTGGCACGTCGACGCGCCTCCTGTCGATGTGTACGAGGTGCTCTCCGACATCGCGAACTACCCGAGGTGGTGGCACGAGGTCCGGTCGGCCAGGAAGATCGACGACGAGACGGGCGAGATCCGCTGCCGCTCGTTCCTGCCGTTCGACCTGGTCGTGCAGGTGCGCCACAGCATCAGGAACCAGCAGGCCGGCCTGCTGCGCGCGACGCTGTCCGGCGACCTCGAGGGCTTCGCGAGCTGGGAGATCATCGGCAGGGACGGCGGCACCGACCTGATGTTCGACCAGGAGGTCGTGGTCAACAAGGCGCTGCTGCGGCGCCTGGTGCTCATCGCGAAGCCGTTCTTCCGCGGCAACCACGACATGATGATGCGCGGCGGGTTCAAGGGCCTCAAGCAGGTGCTGGAGGAGAAGGCGGCCAGCCGCGACTCCTGAGCCGGCCGGCTGTGCTGAGTCAGGCGCGGCCGGACAGGTGCCGCACCAGCAGAGCGAGCTGGTCCGCGTACTTCGCGGCGAACTCCGGCGTCGCCGGGTCCTCACCGGTGATCTGACCCGCCGTCTGCCGCAGGGTCAACGGCGCCGCGGCCGCCGCCATCAGCGCCAGCAGCAGCAAGCCGGGGTCGAGGTCGGACGGGATCTCGCCCGCCCGCTGCCGGTCGCGCAGCTGGTCGACCTGGTTGCGCAGGAACGCCTCGTCGACGGGCGGGCTGTCGCCGGCCAGGTTCGCCCACGCCCACAGGCGGCCCTGGTCGGTGAGCGTGGTCTGCACGAAACCCGCCAGCACCTGGTCGAGCGGCTGCTCCGTGCTCGCCATCTCGGCGGCGGAGGTGTGCCAGCTCGTCGCGATCTCCTTGTACAGGCCCTCTTTGCCGCCGAAGTAGTACGAGATCAGCTGCTTGTTCACGCCCGCGCGCGCCGCGATGTCCGTCGTGCGCGTGGCCGCGTAGCCCTTCGCGCCGAACTCCGCCGCGGCCGCCTCGATCAGCAGGGCCCGCGTGCGCTCCGGGTCGCGCTTGCGTTCGGAGGCGCTGGGCGAACGGCGTTGATCCACCGCCACACGGTAGCCGACGGGTCGTTTATCAACCAATGAGTTGACTTAATCAACCGTGCGGTTGAAACTTGGCGGCATGAGAATCGCTGTGGTGGGTGGGGGAATCGGTGGGCTGTGCCTGGCGCACGGGTTGCGCGGGGCCGGCGTGGACGTGGCGGTGTACGAGCGCGACCTGTCGCGCACGGACCGCCTGCAGGGGTACCGGGTGCACATCAACCCGGACGGTGCCGCTGCTCTGAGGGAGTGCCTGCCGGAGGAGAACTGGCAGAGGTTCGAGCAGAGCGCGGGGACGGGCGGCAACGGGTTCGGGTTCCTGACCGAGCAGCTCACGCCGTTGCTGGTGCTGGATCCCGAGGCGGAGAGGCACTACTCGGCCAGCCGGATCACGCTCCGGCAGGTGCTGCTCGACGGACTGGACGTGCGGTTCGGCAAGCGGTTCGAGCGCTACGAGCAGGGCGACGCCATCACGCTGCACTTCGAGGACGGCACGACCGCCGAGTGCGACGTGCTCGTGGGCGCCGACGGCATCCGGTCGCGCGTGCGGGAGCAGTACCTGCCGCACGCGGGCACCGAGGAAGTCGGGGTCACCGCGGTGGCGGGCAAGCTCTTCCTGGACGACCACGACTGGATCCCGCGCGGTCTCGTCGACCGGGCCAACACGATCGTCCCGACGAGCAGGTGCGGCATGTTCCTGGCGAGCCACGACGGGCTCGGGCACACGGACGCCGACGGGGTGTTGTTCGACAACACGCGTCCGTACCTGATGTGGGCGTACGCGGCGAACGACCTCGATGTGAGCGAGGGGCTGCAACAGTCCGTGTTGCGGCGGATCAAGCAATGGAGCCCGGACCTGCAGAGGATCGTGAGGTCAACGCATCCGGACACGGTCAGCCAGTGGCGCATCAGGTCGTCGAAGCCCATCGAACGGTGGGAGAGCACGAACGTCACGCTGCTCGGCGATGCCATCCACGCTATGACGCCGATGCGCGGTATCGGCGCCAACGTCGCGCTGCGCGACGCGCAACTGCTCGCGCGCAAGCTGACCGAGAGCGGAGTCGACGGCATCAGCGACTACGAGGCGGAGATGTACGACTACGGCTTCGCCGCCGTGCGCGACTCACTGCGTGCTGCCAGGCAGTTCGCGGAGGGAAGCCCGTTCTCGCGGACGCTGTTCCGGACCGTGCTCAGGACCGCGTCGGCGGTGCCCGCGCTGAAGCGCGCGATGTTCTAGAGATTTCTTTGAACCGTTCTGGCCCGCCCTGCGTGTGGTGTGCATCGGAGGGCACGAGCCAGGAGGTCGGGGATGATCCGCAACAGCGTCGCGGTCGTCGCACTGGGGTTGATCTCGCTGACCGCCTGCGCCGGCACGCAGGAGAGCAAGCCGGTCGCGCAGCAGCGGGACAGCGTGGTGGCGCTCAAGATCGCGGAGATCGAGGACCTGGGGCCGGTCGTCACCGACGCGAAGGGCTTCACGCTCTACCGGTTCGACGGCGACCGGCCGAACCAGTCCACTTGCGACGGTGAGTGCGCCGCGACCTGGCCGCCCGCCACCGTCTCCGACGAGAACTTCTCGGTCGACGGCGTGGACGGGATCGGCAGCATCGTCCGCGGGGACGGCAGCCGCCAGCTCACGGTCGACGGCATGCCGCAGTACCGGTTCGCCAAGGACACCAAGCCCGGTGAGACCAAGGGACAGGGCTTGCAGGGCAAGTGGTTCGCCACCGGCAAGAGCGGCGAACGCACGCAGCTGGCCGCACGCACCGGCGTGATCTCCGGCCTAGGCGCGGTGCTGACCAACAACGCGGGCCTGACGCTCTACCGGTTCGACGGCGACACCGCACAGCCGTCGGTGTCCAATTGCGACGGTGGGTGTGCCGAGAGCTGGCCGCCCGTCTACGTCGAGGGCGACCAGCCGCGTGTGAAGGGCGTCGATCCGAAGCTGCTCGGCACCGTCCTCCGCGAGGACGGCAGGAAGCAGCTCACGGTCGCCAACTGGCCGCAGTACACGTTCAAGAACGACGGCAAGCCCGGTGAGGCCAAGGGCGTCGCGGTGGCCAAGTGGTTCGCCACGGCCACCGACGGCAGGAAGGCCCAGCAGAACAAGGCGATCGCGCTCACCAGCGCGACCGTCGCGAACCTCGGCGTCATCGCGACCGACGCCGACGGCATGACGCTCTACCGGTTCGACGACGACTCCGCGGACCCGCCCACCAGCAACTGCCAGGGGCAGTGCGCGGAGCAATGGCCGCCCGCCTTCGTCGACGAGGGCTTCCAGGTGCAGGGCCTGGACTCCGCTCTCGTCGGGACGATCGAGCGGGACGGGAGGAAACAGCTCACCATCGCGGGGTGGCCGCAGTACCTGTTCGCAGGGGACAGGCTCTGCGGAGAGGCCAACGGACAGGGCGTTGGCGGCAGGTGGTGGGCCACGAAGGCCGACGGAACTCGCGCCGGCCGGTAACAGGGGAGAGGGACGGCCCCGGCGGGAGAACCTCCCGCCGGGGCCTGACCCGTCTCACCGCAGGCGCAGCAGAACCGCCTGCTCCGGTTCCAGCACCGGCAGCTGGATCCCGACGTCCGACAGCACGGAACCGGGCAGCTCCACCGTGTCCCACCGCCCGGGACCCCGCTGGGTCAGCCCGGGACGACCGGCGGGGGCGTCGAACGACACCCGGTACGTCCGCTCCGGGTCGAGCCCCGGCAGCCGGACGCGGCGCGGCTTGTTCTGCGTCGACGTCGTGAGCTGCACGTAGGCGAAGAACGCCGTGGACCGGTCGGCGGCCACGACTCCGTGCACCCACGCCGCGGGGTCCGGGTGGTCGGAGTGCACGACGACACCGGTGTGCACCAGTTCGCGCACGTCCTTGTAGTACTCGATCGAGGCCTGCAGACCGGCGCGTTCCTCATCGGTGGCCGAGTTGATGTCCCACTCGATGCCGAAGTGCCCGAACAACGCCGTGGCCACGCGGAACGACAGCTCGTGCACGCGTCCGGTCGTGTGCGACTTCGTCGGGCCGACGTGCGCGCCCATCAGCTCCGGCGGCAGGAACACGCCGGTCCACCGCTGGATCAGCTGGCGTTCCAGGGCGTCGTTGCAGTCCGACGTCCACACGCGGTCGGTGCGGTCGAGCACGCCGAGGTCGATCCGGCCGCCGCCGGACGAGCAGCTCTCGATCTCCACGTGCGGGTGCCGCGAACGCAGCTCGTCGAGGAGCCGGTAGTACGCGGCGGTCTGCTCGTGCACGCGCGAGCCGATCAGGTCGCGGTTGTGGTCCCACTTCACGAACGCGATGTCGTTGTCCGCCAGCACCGACGACACGCGGTCGAGGATGTACGCGTACGCCTCGGGGTGCGCGATGTTCAGCACCTGCTGGTTGCGCGACGACGGCGGCAGCACGCCGGGGCGCGGCCCGAGCACCCAGTCGGGGTGGGCGCGGTAGAGGTCGGAGTCGGTGTTGACCATCTCCGGTTCGAACCAGAGGCCGAACTCCATGCCCAGCGAGCGGACGTGCTTGATCAACGGGGTGAGCCCGTCCGGCCACACGGTCTCGTCGACGTACCAGTCACCGAGCCCGGCGGTGTCGTCGCGGCGGTGGCGGAACCAGCCGTCGTCCAGCACGAACCGCTCGACGCCGATGGCGGCGGCGGTGTCGGCCAGCGACGTCAGCCGCGCCAGGTCGTGGTCGAAGTACACGGCCTCCCACGTGTTCAGCACGACCGGGCGCGGGCGCAGCGACCGCTCCCGCAGCTGCCGGTGGAACGCCGCGCTGATGCCGTCGATGCCCTCGCCCGAGTAGGCCGCGTAGAGCCACGGCGACTCGTACTCCTCACCCGCCGCGAGGACGATCTCACCCGGCAGCAACAACTCGCCGCCGCCCAGCACGGGCAGGCCGTCGACCTGGTTCTCCGCGTACGTCACGTGGTTGCCGCTCCACGCCACGTGGACCGCCCACACCTCGCCGTCGCGGAACGAGAACCCCGGCGTGCCGGCCAGCAACCCGATCGTCGCGTCGTGCCCGGTGCGGCCACGCCTGCTCTCGCGGACCCACGAGCCGTACTGCAACGCCTGCCGCTGCGGCGCGCGCTCCCGGCTCCACCGGCCGGTGAAGTCGAGGAGCTCGGTGGCGTGCGAGGGGACGGGGAGCGCGGTTTCCAGACCCTCCAGCGAGTACGGCGTCGTGCCGTCGTTGCGGACGGCGTGCCGCAGGCGGAGCATGCCGGACGGCAGCAGCTCGACGGTGCCCGTCACCGTCAGCTCCGCGGCCTCGTCCGACGCGACGTAGCGGAAGACGCCGCCGTCGGCGGACTGCGACGTGACGGTCAGCGCGGGGGCGAAGTGCTCGCCGCCGCGGTGCCCGCGCAGACCGGGACGACCGGCGTACCCGGCGCCGGCGTCGGGCAGCAGCGCGAGGGGGACCGGGAGGTCCGGCGCGTTGTTCGGGTTGGTCCACGAGACGACGTCGACCAGGCCGCGGAGTGCGGCCTGGTCGAGGTCGCCGAGCGTTCGCCCCCAGTGCGCCACGACCGGGAGGTCCGTGCCCTGGAAGGTGATGACGACGCTGGAGGTGTCGTCGTGCAGGTGCACGACCTCCGGGTTGTTCATGCGGGCCCCGTTCACATCAAACACAAATGAACAATGGGCCGATCCTCAGGGCACGTAACGACGATGTCAAGCGTTCGAAAATGTTGATTTCTGTCTGATCAGACGACCAAGCTGATCAGTGCGGCGACCACGAAACCGACCACCGAGAGGATGGTCTCGAGGACGGTCCACGACTGGAGCGTCTCCTTCACCGACAGGCCGAAGTACCGGGACACGATCCAGAACCCGCCGTCGTTGACGTGCGAGGCGATGATCGAGCCCGACGCGATGGCCATGACGACCAGCGCGAGCTGCGGCTGCGAGTAGTTCAGGTCCGCCACCACCGGGGCGACGATGCCCGCGGTCGTCACGATCGCGACCGTCGCCGAGCCCTGGGCGATGCGGATGACGCAGCTGATCACGTACGCCAGCGCGATCACCGGCAGGCCGATGCCCGACAGTTCGTTCGCCAGCGTCTTGCCGATGCCCGTCGCGGCCAGCACGGCGCCGAAGAAGCCACCGGCACCGACCACGAGCAGGATCATCGCGACCGGCTTCAGGGACGCGGCCGACAGCTCCGCGACCTTCTCCCTGCTCATGCCCCGCCGGAAGCCCAGCAGCCAGAACGCGAGCAGCACCGAGATCGTCAGCGCGACCGCGGGCGTGCCGAAGAACGTCGCCACCGAGTACAGCTTCGAGCCCTTGGTGAGCAGGATCGAGCCGAACGTGCCGGCGAGGATCAGCACCAGCGGCAGGCCGATGATCGCGAGCACCAGGCCCAGCGACGGCGGTTCGCGGTCGTCGCCACTGCCGTTCTCCGCCCGCGCGGCCTCCGCCGCGGCCAGCATCTCCTCCGGTACCGGCACGGTGATGCGCTTGCCGATCCAGTAGGAGTACAGGACACCGCCGACGAACCACGCCGGGATCGCCACCGCCAGACCCATGATGATGATCCAGCCCAGCGACACCTTGAGCAGACCGGCCGCCGCCACCGGTCCCGGGTGGGGCGGCATGAACGCGTGCATGACCGAGAGACCGGCCAGCAACGGCATGGCGAACAGCACGATCGACTTGCCGCTGCGCTTGGCCGCCACGTAGACCAGCGGTGCCAGGACGAAGATGCCGATGTCGAAGAAGACCGGCACGCCGAAGATGAGGCCGGCGAGGCCGATCGCGACCGGCGCCCTCTTCTCGCCGAACGCGTTCATCAGCTTGTCCATCAGCACCTGCGCGCCGCCGGACGCCTCGAGGATCGCGCCCAGCAGCGTGCCGAGACCGATGATCGCGGCGATGTGGCCGAGGATGGAGCCGAAGCCCTTCTCCAGCAACGAGTCCGAGGCCTTCTGCGCGGACCCGACCAGTGTCTCCACCGGCACGCCCGCCAAGAGGGCGACGAGCAGCGCGACGACGATCAGCGCGATGAACGGCTCGACCTTGAACTTGATGATGAGCAGCAGCAGCACCGCGATGCTGACTACCGCGAGGGTGAGCAAGCCCCCTGTTGAGTGTTGCAACCAGTCGATCACGGGCGGCTCCTGAGTGAATGCCCTGGCACAGCGCCGGTGGCGGTTCCGTCGTCGATCACCCGCACCCCGTTGCAGAACACGTACGGGATGCCGGTGGCCTGCTGCCGAGGCTCGTCGAACGTCGCCGTGTCGGCGATCGTCGCGGCGTCGAACAGCACCAGGTCGGCCGCGCAGCCCTCGCGGACCAGACCCCGGTCGGTGAGTCGCAAGCGCTTGGCGGCACGGCCGGTGAGGTGCTCGACGCACTCCTCCAGGCTCAGCACGCCCAGCTCTCGGACATAGCGCGCGAAGTAGCGGGGGAACGTCCCCCACGCGCGCGGGTGCGGCCGGTCGCCCACGAGCAGGCCGTCGCTGCCGCCCGTGTGCGCCGGATGCTTCATGATCGCCTGCACGTTCTCCTCGTGGCCCACGTGCATGAGGCAGGACGTGCCCAGGCGTTCGTCGACCAGAGTGTCGAAGTAGAGGTCGGCGGGCGCGCGCCCGAGACGGGCGGCCGACTTCAGCACGCTCGCGCCGACCAGGTGCGCGTTGCGGTCGTCGCGGACACCGTTGATCTCGATGGAGTCCCAGTCGACCGGCACGCCGTGGCAGCCGTCCGAGCCGGTCTCCTCGATCTCCGCGCGGATGCGCTCGCGGGTGTCCACATCGGACAAGCGTCCCAGCGCCTTCTCCGGTCCGCCCTCCGTCGCCCACGACGGCAGCAGGGCGGAGAGGTAGGTCGCGCCCGGCAGGTATGGATAGGTGTCCAGCGAGATGTCGGCGCCCTGCGCGATCGCGTCGTCCAGCAGCCGCAGCAGCTCGGGCGCGCGGCCCTTGTTCACCGGGAAGTTCATCGTGGCGTGCGCCAGGTGCAGCGCGCAGCCGGAGCGCTTCGAGACGTCCACCATCTCGGCGTACGCCTCCAGCGCGCCGGCGCCGTAGCTGCGGTGGTGCGGGCTGTAGAACCCGCCGTGCCGCCCGACGACCTCGCAGAGCTGCACGAGCTCGGACGTCCCCGCGTACATGCCCGGCGTGTAGGTCAGGCCGGACGACATGCCCATCGCGCCCTCCGCAAGCGATTGCGCGAGAACGGCTTTCATCGTGTCCATCTCGGACTCGGTGGGCGGCCGGTCGTCCCAGCCGACGACGAGCATCCGCAACGTCCCCTGCGGCACGAGGTACGCGGCGTTGACCGCGATGCCCTGGTCGAGCCGGTCGAGGTACTCGCCGACCGAGCGCCAGTTCCAGTCGAAGCCCGGCGGGTCGTCGTTCCAGCCGGCGAGCTGGCCGCGCAACGTCGCGAGCACCTCGTCGTCCACCGGCGCGTACGACAGGCCGTCCTGGCCCAGCACCTCGGTCGTGACGCCCTGCGAGACCTTGGCCAGGTGGTCCGGTTCGGCGAGCACGCGCAGGTCGGAGTGCGAGTGCATGTCGATGAACCCCGGCGCGAGCACGAGCCCGTCCGCGTCGATCGCGCGGGTGGCGCTGAGCCCGTCCCCGATCGCCGCGATGACGCCGTCCTTGATCGACACGTCAGCCCGGTAGGCGGGTGCGCCGGTGCCGTCGGCGATCAGCGGTCCGCGCAGGACGACGTCGTCCATCGGTGCACTCCTGTCAGAAGTAGGTGCGGATCAGGTCGACCACGGTCGTGCCGCGCACGACCGGGATGAGCGGCCACTTGTCGAACACCGTGCACGGGTGGGACAGGCCCAGCCCGACCCAGTCGCCGACCCGGACCGTGGCCTCGGGACCGAGCCGGAGGAACGCGTGCTGGTCGTTGAGCGCGGTGATCTCCGCCTGCGCGAGCGGCGCGACCGCACCGTCGCGGCGGCGGAGCAGCTGCGGTTCCGGCAGGCCCTCGTCGAACGACGCGTCGCGCTTGCCGATCGTCAGCAGCGCCAGGTCGCGCTGCGGCCGCGAGGTCACCTGCGCCCAGGCCCGCAGCGCCGGCCGGAACGGCTCCACGCCCTCGATCCGCGAGAACGGCGAGATGCCGCGGTAGAAGCCGTCGTCGTGCGTGATGTACGCGCCGCTGCGCAGCACCGGCGTCACCGGCACCGGCCACGGCTGCGACAGCGTGGCCGCGACCTGGTCGAAGTACGCGCTGCCGCCGGCGGTGACGACCACCGAGTCGAGCTCGTCGAACGTGCCGGCGTCGGCCAGCCGCAGCACGAGCGTGCGCAGGTCGCCCAGGTAGCCGTCCACGACGGACTTCGCGGCGTCGGACGCGTCGTGCGCCAGCGCGCCCTCGTAGCCGCCGGCGCCGACCAGTCGCAGCACCGGGCTCTGGTCCACCGCCCGCGCGACGGCCAGCGCCGTCTCCAGGTCGCGGGCGCCGGTGCGGCCGCCGGGAGCGCCGAGCTCGACGAGCACGTCGACCTGCCGCGACGGCTGCAGCTCCTGCAGCGTCTCGGTCATCAGCGCGACCCCGGCCTCGGAGTCGGCCCAGCAGCTGAACTCGAAGCCGGGGTCGGCGTCCAGCTCGCCGACCAGCCAGCGCAGCGCGGCCGGGTCGAGCAGCTGGTTCGCCAGCAGGACGCGGGAGACGCCGAACGCGCGGTAGACGCGCAGCTGCGAGGCGTTGGCGGCCGTGATGCCCCACACGCCGTGCTCGACCTGCCGCTGGAAGAGCTGCGGCGCCATCGTCGTCTTGCCGTGCGGCGCGAGCTTGACGCGGTGGTTGTCGCACCACCGGGCCATCGTCGTCAGGTTGTGCGCCAGCGCGTCCTCGTCCAGCACGACCAGCGGTCCGACGAACTCGTCGGCGAAGAGGTCGAGGCGCCGGTCGGCGACCTCGCCGATCGTCGACCCGAAGGTGCTCGACGGCAGGCCCTTGAACCGCCAGTTCACCCGTTCGGAGCGGATGTCGGCGACGGCTGCGAGGTCCATCTCCATCAGTTGTTGCATATTTTGCAACTCCCATTGCGCGATGTGATGCTGGAGTGTGTAGCATTCGGGTGCGCCGCCGTCAACGAACACCCTGGAGCACGCATGCGGTTCGAACACGTCGGCGGGGTCGTGTGTCTCGGCGAGACCATGGTGATGATGGTTCCGGCCGACCCCGGTCCCGTGCATCTCGTGCGCACGTGGCACCGAGCCGTCGGCGGTGCCGAGTCCAACGTCGCCTGCCACCTCGCACGCCTCGGCGTGCGGTCCTCGTGGGTCAGCGCGGTGGGCGACGACTCGTTCGGGCTCGCGGTGCTCGACACCGTGGCGGGCTACGGCGTCGACGTGTCGGGGGTGCGGGTCGACCCGGTGCGCCCGACCGGCCTCTACGTCAAGGAGGCCTCCCCGGACGGCAGCCCCGTGCGCTACTACCGGCGCGGGTCGGCGGCCTCGGGCATGGACCTCGAGACGATCGACCGGCTGGGCCTCGGCGAGGTGGCGCTGGTGCACGTCAGCGGGATCACGCCCGCCCTGTCCGACACGTGCCTCGCGATGATGCAGGAGCTCCTGCGCCGGCCGCGGCACGGCTTCCGGATCTCGTTCGACCTCAACTGGCGGCCCGCGCTGTGGACGGACCGCGACCCGCGCGTGCTGCGCGAGCTCGCCGACCTGGCCGACGTCGTGCTGGCCGGGTCGGACGAGGCGGAGCTGGTGTGGGGCACCGGTGACCCGCGGCGGCTGCGCGCGCTGCTGCCCGGCCCGAAGTCGCTGGTGGTGAAGCAGGGCGCGGACGGCGCGACGCTGCTCGAGGACGGGGAGACGCACTTCGAGCCGGCGCTGGAGGTCGAGGTCGTGGAACCGGTCGGCGCGGGCGACGCGTTCGCGGCGGGGTTCCTCGCGGCCACGCTGGCGGGGCAGACCCCGTCGGTGCGGCTGCGCGCGGGCCACCTCCAGGCGGCCTCGGCTTTGCTCACCGCCGAGGACGTCGGAGATCCTTTGCCGGACGACGTGTCGGACCCGCTCCTGCACGCCGACCCGCGGACCTGGTCGTCCGCCCGCCTGGAGGTGTAGATGAGCCAGAGCCTCGACCGCGCGCTCACGCTCGTGAGCCAGCTCGCGACGGGACCGAAGACGCTGGACGAGCTGTCCGGCGTGATCGGCGTGCACAAGTCGACGACGCTCCGGCTGCTGCGCACCCTGGAGTCGCACCGCTTCGTGCAGCGCGACGGCGTGCACCACTACCGCCTCGGCACGGCGCTCTTCGACCTCGCCAACCGCGCCCTGGAGGAACGGGACGTCCGCCGCGCCGCCGAACCGGCGTTGCGCGAGCTGAACGCCCGCCTCGGCCACACCGTCCACCTCGCGTCCTACGAGGACGGTGAGGTGATCTACATCGACAAGTACGAGTCGCGGCACCAGATGCGCATGTACTCGCGCATCGGCCGCCGCGCGCCGTTGCACTGCACGGCCGTGGCGAAGATCCTGCTGGCCGACCTGCCCGCGCCCGCGCTGCAGAAGGTGCTGGCGGGCATGGAGTTCCCGCGCCTGACGGAGAACACCATCCAGAGCCCGGCCGCGTACCTCGCCGAGCTGGACCGCGTGCGCGCCGACGGGTACGCCGTCGACAACTCCGAGCACGAGGACTTCATCCACTGCATAGGAGCCCCGATCAGGGGTTCCCGCGGCGAGGTGCTCGCCGCCGTCTCGATGTCGGTGCCGAAGGTGCTGCTCGACTTCGACGGCCTGCTGTCGCACCTGCCAGACCTGCTCGCCACCGCCGAGGCCGCGTCCGTCGAATGCGGTTATGTGCCCAGGTAGTCGAACACTGTTGAGGGAGTTTCCGTTGTCCAAGGTTGAGATCAAGACCGCCGACGCGCCGCAGCCGGTGGCCCGTTTCTCGCAGGGTGTGCGCAAGGGCAACATCCTGCAGGTGGCCGGTCAGGTCGCGTTCGACCCGAAGTCCGGCGAGATCGTCGGCAGCACCGTCGCCGAGCAGACGCGCCAGACGTTCGCGAACCTCCACGCCGTGCTCGCCGCGGGCGGCGCGTCGATCGACGACGTCGTGATGATCCGCGTCTACCTCACCGACACCGCGCACTTCGCGGAGCTGAACGAGGTCTACGGCGAGTTCGTGACGGACCCGGCGCCCGCGCGCACGACCGTCTACGTCGGTCTGCCGGCCGGTCTGCTCGTGGAGATCGACGCGCTGGCCGTCGTCGACTGATCCGTTCGTCGCAACGGTGGTCCGGGGTGCTCTGCTGCGCGCCGGGCCGCCGTCGCCGTTGTGACACGATCCGCGCATGAAGTGGTACGCGGACAGACCGGGCAGGTTCACGCGTCAGCTGATCGCCGACCTCCTGGCCGTGGGATGGGTGGCCCTCTGGATCTGGGTGGCCACCACCGTCCACGACTGGGTCCTGGAGCTCAGGGCGCCGGGGGACGGCCTGGTCAACGCGGGCGGCAACATCCGCGAGGTCTTCACCAACGCGGCCAACAAGGCCAGGGGTCTCCCGCTCGTCGGCAACGACCTGGCGGGCGCGCTCGGCAACGGCACCAAGGCCGGCGAGACGCTGACCGACGCCGGCAACGCGCAGATCGGCGTCGTGCAGGACAGCGCGTTCTGGCTGGCCACCGCCCTGGTGGTCGTCCCGGTCCTGTTCCTGCTGATCACGTGGCTGCCGCTGCGGCTCCGGTACGCCCGCAAGGCCGGCACCACCGCGAAGCTGAGGAACAAGCCCGACCTGCTCGCGCTGAGGGCGCTCACCAGCCTCAGCCCGCGGCAGCTGGCCAAGTTCGACGGCGACCCCGCGGTGGCGTGGCGGACCGGCGACACCGACGTCATCGACGAGCTCGCCCGCAGGCAGCTCAAGGCGCTGGGGGTGCGCGCATGATCGCGGTGTCGGTCATCGCCGCCGTCGTGGCCCTCTGCGCCACGGCCGTCGCCCTGTGGCAGGCGCGGGAGGCCAAGAGCGCCCAGCAGGCCGCGGGCAAGGCGCAGGACGCCGCCGAGAAGGCGCAGGACGAGGCACGCGCCGCGCGCAAGGCCGTGGAACAGGCCACCTCCAGTGCGCTGCAGGCCAAGAACGCGGTGGAGGAAGCCCGCGGCGCCGCGGCGAAGGCCGAGGAGGCGGCCCGGGCGTCACGGGTGCTGGCGGACGAGGCCGCGCAGCAGGCCCAGCAGGCGACCGTGCAGATCAACGAGATGGCGGAAGTGCTCGCGGCGGAGCGGCAACGGCGCGGCATGCCCACGTTCGCCATCACGCCGGGGGCGCCGGACGAGTTCCGGCTCAGCTACTTCGGCGGGCCCGCCGTCATCGAGCAGCTCACGGTGTCGGTGGTGCCGGGCAGCAGGGTGCTCGGGCTGTCGCAGTACGACGAGCCGCCCAGGGAGCACCTGGACGTCGGGCCGCTCCACAACGGCTCCGCCGTCACCTTCAGGGCCGCGACCGGGCAACGGGCCAGCGCGGTGTTCCAGATCAGGGCGGAGCCGTGGGAGCCGGTCGTCGTCAGGGCGGACCAGTAGGACGAGGTCAGTAGACGGGGCCGGTGAACTTCTCGCCGGGACCCTGGCCCGGCTCGTCCGGCACGGCCGAGGCCTCGCGGAACGCCCGCTGGACCGACTGCAGGCCGTCCTTGAGCGGGGCGGCGTGCGGGCCGAGGTACTCGGAGGTCGCCGTGACCAGGCCGGCCAGGCCCGTGATCAGGCGGCGGGCCTCGTCCAGGTCGCGGCGCGGGGAGTTGTCGGGGTCCGGGTCGGCCAGGCCCAGGCGCTCCGCGGAGGCGGACAGCAGCATCACGGCGGCGCGGCTGATCACCTCGATGCTGGGGACATCGCCCAGGTCGCGGATGTCGTCTTCAAGCGGATCGGTCACCCGCCCATTCAAGCAAGGCGGCGTCACAGCCCCGCGATTCGGGGGTTGACAAGGTCGTCTGCTAGTATTTCGGACGCGACCAGCTCTCGTTAGTGCGAGAGCGGCAAGTGGAGCCCCGCTCCCACCCGCGATCACCGCTTCTGGAGGTGGCCGGGTCCGGTCCTCCTGGCAGTCAGGGCGCACGGGCGTCCGAGCAGGCAGGTGTGTGATCGGTCGGAAGCGGGCCCTGTCGTCGACATCGACGACGGGGCTCTTGTCTTTGGCGCACACGAGTCTCAAAGGACGTGAATGACAAGTCCCTCGAACCGCGGTGCACCCGTCAGCACCGAGCCGCGCATCAACGACCGCATTCGGGTGCCGGAAGTTCGTCTGGTCGGGCCGAATGGTGAGCAGGTCGGGATCGTTCGCATCGAGGACGCGCTCCGACTCGCGCAGGAAGCGGATCTCGATCTCGTAGAGGTCGCCGCCCAGGCTCGCCCGCCGGTCTGCAAGCTCATGGACTACGGCAAGTTCAAGTACGAGACCGCGCAGAAGGCGCGCGAGTCGCGTCGGAACCAGCAGCTGACGGTCATCAAGGAGCAGAAGCTCCGCCCGAAGATCGACCCGCACGACTACCAGACGAAGAAGGGCCACGTGGCCCGCTTCCTCTCGCACGGGAACAAGGTCAAGGTGACCATCATGTTCCGCGGTCGCGAGCAGTCGCGCCCCGAGCTCGGCTACAGGCTTCTGCAGAAGCTGGCGGAGGACGTCGCGGAGCTGGGCTTCGTGGAGTCGAACCCCAAGCAGGACGGCCGCAACATGATCATGGTGTTGGCGCCGCACAAGAACATCAAGCCGCGCGTGGTCAAGCACGACGACGACGACGCGACCGAGGCGGACGACACCGCTTCGGACGAGGCGTAGGACGCACGCCCGCCCCCGACCCGGTGGGTAGCACGAGACGAGGACGGAAATGCCGAAGAACAAGACGCACAGCGGGACCTCGAAGCGCTTCAAGGTCACCGGCAGCGGCAAGATCCTCCGGGAGAAGGCCGGCAAGCGCCACATCCTGGAGAAGAAGTCCAGCAAGGTGACGCGTCGCATGAGCGGCACCGCGGTCGTGTCGGACAACGACGCCCCGCGCATCAAGAAGCTGCTCGGTCTCTGACCCGCTTCGACACCCCCTAGCTAACTCGGGGGTTCGGGCCCCGACCCCGAACCCCCCATGAGATCGACAGGATGGACCCGTGGCACGCGTCAAGCGGGCTGTGAACGCCCAGAAGAAGCGCCGTACCACCCTCGAGCTCGCCAGCGGTTACCGCGGCCAGCGCTCGAGGCTGTACCGCAAGGCCAAGGAGCAGGTGCTCCACTCGCTCAACTACGCGTACCGCGACCGCCGTGCGCGCAAGGGCGACTTCCGCAAGCTGTGGATCCAGCGCATCAACGCCGCTGCCCGCGCGAACGGCATGACCTACAACCGCCTCATCCAGGGTCTGCGCCTGGGCGGCGTCGAGGTCGACCGCAAGATCCTCGCGGATCTCGCCGTCACCGACGCCACCGCCTTCGCGGCCCTCGTCGAGATCGCGCGCGGCGCGCTCCCGGCTGACGTGAACGCTCCGGCCGGGGACCAGGCCTGAGCCAGCACGCTCGAGCACACCGACCCGAGGCAGCTCCGTTCACCGAACGGACGCCTCGGGTCGTTGCTGCTCGCCACCTGACCCGCCGCCAGGGCCGCGACAAGGCCGGCCGCTTCCTCGTCGAGGGAGCCCAGGCCGTCCGTGAGGCACTCGCCTGGCGCCACGGCGAGGTGCACGAGCTCTTCGTCACGGCCGCTGCCGCGGACCGCAACGCCGACCTGCTCCAGACCGCCGAACAGCAGGGCGTCCGGATCAGCGAGGTGGACGACAAGGCGGCAGCCTCCCTGTCGGAAACCGTGACGCCGCAAGGCCTCATCGCGGTCTGCGACGTGGTACCGCAACCGCTGACCACCGCCCTGCACGGCACCCCACGTCTCGTAGCCGTGCTCTACGGCGTCTCCGACCCCGGCAACGCGGGCACGGTCACGCGAGTGGCGGACGCCGCCGGAGCCGACGCGGTGATCTTCGCCGGCGACACGGTCGACCCCCACAACGGCAAGTGCGTGCGCGCCTCCACGGGTTCGCTCTTCCACCTGCCGATAGCCCGCTCCCGCGACACCGACGAGGTCTTCGCAGCCTGCCGCCAAGCGGGCCTGAGGCTCGTCGCCGCGGACGGCCACGCCGAACACGACCTGGTCGAGGCCTCCGCCCAGGGCGACCTGGCCCACCCCACCGCCTGGGTCTTCGGCAGCGAGGCCCACGGCCTCCCCGACGACGTGGTGGCCAAGCTGGACACGTCGCTGAAGGTCCCGCTCTACGGAGCCGCGGAAAGCCTGAACCTCGCGACAGCGGCAGCGGTGTGCCTCTACGCCTCCGCGCGAGATCAGCGGAATTGAGCTGACGCCCACCGGGCGCACGATTATCGTGCGCCCGTGCGCGAACCCGAGATCACCCTCCTCTGCTCCCAGCTGGCCTCCTACTACGTCTTCCCGGACACCGCAGCCGAGATCGCGAAGGTCCTGCAGGCCAAGCTGGCCGAGGGCGCCTACTCCGACGCGACCGACGACCAGGAGTTCGCCAAGCAGGTCACCGAAGACCTCCAGAGCGTCAACGGCGACAAGCACCTCCGCCTCCTCCACAGCGAGGCCGAAGTACTCGAGTCCGACCAGGAGTCGGCCTGGGACCCGGTGGCGTACAAGAGGGAAGCCGAACAGGACGCCTTCGGCATCCGCAGGGTCGAACGCCTGGACGGCAACATCGGCCTGCTGGAACTGAGCCTCCTGCACGACGCGGAGATCGCCACGCCGGCCATCACAGCGGCCATGACCCTGCTGGCGCACACCGAGGCCCTGATCATCGACCTCCGCAACAACGGCGGCGGCGACCCCCACACAGTCGCACTGGTCTGCAGCTACCTCTTCGACGAGCAGGTGCACCTCAACGACATCTACAACCGCCCGGAGGACAAGACCTACCAGTTCCGGACCCTGCCGCACGTCCCAGGCCCGAAGTTCGGCGGCAAGAAGCCGGTCTACGTCCTCACCAGCAACCGCACCTTCTCCGGCGCGGAGGAACTGAGCTACAACCTCCAGCAAACCAAGCGAGCCACCCTGATCGGCGAAACGACGAAGGGCGGCGCCCACCCAGGAGACCGCTACCGAGTGGGCCCGCACCTGAAGTCGTCGATCCCGAACGGCAGGGCGATCAACCCGATCTCCGGCACGAACTGGGAAGGCGTGGGCGTAGTCCCACACATCGAGGTAGAAGCGACCAAGGCCTTCGAGGTGGCCTACGAGAAGGCGACAGGGGCCATCAAGGGCTGAGCGAAGCCGAAGGCGAGCCGAACGCGAAGGCGAAGCCGAGCAGTCTTGGCTTTTTCCATGCCTGGCAGGTGGGGTGGTCCCGTCACGAGCAGTGCTGACGCGTTTGCCGCGCGCAAGGAGGGGTGTCAAGCGGGCACGCTTTTCGCCCGCT
>NZ_DASVFL010000273.1:0-18436 GCF_036380075.1 Lentzea sp.
GCCAGCGCAGGGCACGTGGGTGGTGGAAGTCGTCCACCGGCCGACGATCTCACACACCGTCACCGCGATGAGCCCCATCGGATGAGACCTGGGTCTCCCCGGCCTCAAGAACGCGTAAAAGCCGCCGCCCACCCCGTAAGGACGTTGTCAGGCAACCCCTGATCAGGCATTTCGTGATGCACGCTTCCGGGCGTCCGCAAGAAACCGAGTCGTTGGAAGGGAGCGGCGTCATGGCCGACCTGGCCTACGCGTTGCTGCTGATCGGGAGTTTCGTCGTGCTGGGACTGACGGTGCGTGGACTGGAGCGGTTGTGAGCACGGGACTCGCGGCCAACGCCGTGGCGGGCGTGCTCGCGCTCGCGCTGATCGTCTACCTGTTCGTCGCGCTCGTCAGGCCGGAGAAGTTCTGATGTCCCCACTCGCCGCCGGCCTCCTGCAGGTCGGCATCCTCTTCGCGGCCCTCGCGGTCGTGTACCGGCCCCTCGGCGACTACATGGCCCGGGTCTTCCAGGCCGAGAGCCACCTGCGGGTGGAGAAGGCCGTCTACCGGCTGGGGCGGATCAACCCCGACGCCGAGCAGAAGTGGAGCACCTACGCCTACGGGGTGCTCGGGTTCTCGTTCGTCGGCATCGTGTTCCTGTACGTGATCCAGCGACTGCAGTCGTTGCTGCCGTTCGACTTCGGCCGCGGGAACATCGGGCCGGGGATGGCGTTCAACACGGCCATCAGCTTCGTGGCCAACACCAACTGGCAGTCGTACGTGCCGGAAGCCGTCATGGGGCACGCGGTCCAGATGATCGGTCTGACCGTGCAGAACTTCGTGTCGGCCGCGGTCGGGCTGGCGGTCGCGATCGCGCTGGTGCGCGGGTTCGTGCGCAGCCGGACCGACCGGCTCGGCAACTTCTGGGTCGACCTCGTCCGCGGCACCGTCCGGATCCTGCTGCCCATCGCGTTCCTCGGGGCGATCGTGCTGATCGCGCTCGGCGTCACGATGAGCCTCAAGTCCGGCGTGGACGTCGACGGGCAGGTGGTCGCCAACGCGCCCGTAGCCAGCCAGGAGGTCATCAAGGAGCTCGGCACCAACGGCGGCGGTGTCCTCAACGCCAACTCGGCCCACCCGTTCGAGAACCCGAACGAGTGGACCAACCTCATCGAGATCTTCCTGATCCTGGTGATCCCGGTGGCTCTCACCCGGACGTTCGGTCAACTCGCCGGCGACCGGAAGCAGGGCTACGTCCTGCTCGGCGTCATGGGCGTGATCTGGACCGCCATGCTCGGGGTGATCTGGGCAGCGGAGGCGACCGGTCTGCGGCCGCTGGAGGGCAAGGAGCTCCGGTTCGGCATCCCCGGCAGCGCGATCTTCGCCGACGCCACCACCGGCACCTCCACGGGCGCGGTCAACTCGTTGCACGACAGCTACACCGGGCTCGGCGGCGGCGCGGCGCTGCTCAACATGCTGTTCGGCGAGATGACGCCGGGCGGGGTGGGCACCGGCCTCTACAGCATCCTCGTCATGGCGATCATCGCCATGTTCCTCGCCGGGCTGATGGTCGGCCGCACCCCCGAGTACCTCGGCAAGAAGCTGGGGCGCAAGGAGGTCACGGCCGCGGCCGTGTCGATCCTCGCCATGCCGACGGTGCTGCTGGTCGGCGCGGGCATCGCGGCGGTCCTGCCCGGCACGCGGGCCGCGCTCAACAACCCCGGCGCGCACGGGCTCTCGGAGATCCTCTACGCCTACGCGTCGGCGTCCAACAACAACGGCAGCGCGTTCGCCGGCATCACCGTCACCAGCGACTGGTTCCAGTCGTCACTCGGCCTGTGCATGCTGTTCGGCCGGTTCATCCCCATCGTCGCGGTCCTCGCGCTCGCCGGATCGCTGGCACAGCAGCGGAAGGTGCCGGTCACGGCGGGCACGCTGCCCACGACCGGGCCGCTGTTCGCGACGCTGCTCACCGGCGCGATCGTGCTGGTCGCCGCGCTCACGTTCGTTCCCGCACTCGCTCTCGGTCCCATCGCGGAGGCACTGCTGTGACCACCACACTCCAGAAACCCCTCCCACGGCAGGACAAGACTCCCGCCAAGCCGGGTATCGCCGCGGCGGTCCCCGAGGCGTTGCGCAAGCTCCACCCGCGCCACCAGCTGCGCAGCCCCGTCATGTTCGTCGTCTGGGTCGGGTCGCTGCTGGTCACCGTGTTCGCCGTGATCGACCCGAGCGTGTTCACCGTCGCGGTGGCGCTGTGGCTGTGGTTCACCGTGCTGTTCGCGAACCTCGCGGAGGCCGTCGCCGAAGGACGCGGCAAGGCGCAGGCCGACTCGTTGCGCAAGACCAAGAAGGACGCCGTCGCCCGCCTGCTGAACGGCGGCACCGTGGCCGGCACCGAGCTCAAGGTCGGCGACCTCGTGGTCGTCGAGGCGGGCGAGGTCGTCCCCGGCGACGGCGACGTGGTCGAGGGCATCGCCACCGTCGACGAGTCGGCGATCACCGGCGAGTCCGCGCCCGTCATCCGCGAGTCGGGCGGCGACCGGTGCGCGGTCACCGGCGGCACGACCGTGCTGTCCGACCGGATCGTCGTCAAGATCACCACCAAGCCGGGCGAGTCCTTCGTGGACCGGATGATCGCGCTGGTCGAAGGCGCCGAACGGCAGAAGACGCCCAACGAGATCGCGCTGACGATCCTGCTGTCGACGCTGACGATCATCTTCCTGCTCGCCGTGGTGGCGCTGCAGCCGTTCGCGATCTACTCCGGCGGCGAGCAGTCGGTGGTCGTGCTGACGGCGTTGCTGGTCTGCCTGATCCCCACGACGATCGGCGCGCTGCTGTCCGCCATCGGCATCGCGGGCATGGACCGGCTGGTGCAGCGCAACGTCCTCGCGACCTCCGGCAAGGCCGTCGAGGCAGCGGGCGACATCGACACGCTGCTGCTCGACAAGACCGGCACGATCACCTGGGGCAACCGCCGCGCGACCGAGTTCATCCCGGTCGGCCCCACGTCCCAGGAGACGCTGGTCGCCGCCGCCCGGCTCGCGAGCCTGGCCGACGACACCCCCGAGGGCCGCAGCATCCTCGAACTGGCGGGCGGACAGCCCGCGAGCGAGCACGAGAAGACCGGCGAGTTCGTGCCGTTCACCGCGCAGACCAGGATGTCCGGCATCGACCTCGGCGGCCGCAGCATCCGCAAGGGCGCCGCGTCCGCCTTCGACCTCACCGACACCGCGCGCGAGGTCGTCGACGAGATCAGCTCCCAGGGCGGCACACCGCTCGTCGTCGCCGAGAACGGCCAGGTTCTCGGTGTGATCAGGCTGAGCGACGTCGTGAAGCCCGGCATGAAGGAACGCTTCGCCGAGCTGCGCGCGATGGGCATCCGCACGGTCATGGTCACCGGCGACAACCCGTTGACCGCCAAGGCCATCGCGGACGAGGCGGGCGTCGACGACTTCCTCGCCGAGGCCAAGCCCGAGGACAAGATGGCCCTGATCCGGAAGGAACAGGAGGGCGGCCGGCTCGTCGCGATGACCGGCGACGGCACGAACGACGCGCCCGCGCTGGCCCAGGCCGACGTCGGCGTCGCGATGAACACCGGCACGTCGGCCGCGAAGGAGGCCGGCAACATGGTCGACCTCGACTCGGACCCCACCAAGCTCATCGAGATCGTGGAGATCGGCAAGCAGCTGCTGATCACCCGCGGCGCGCTCACGACGTTCAGCGTCGCCAACGACCTCGCGAAGTACTTCGCGATCCTGCCCGCCATGTTCGCGGCGATCTACCCGGCGCTCGACCGGCTCAACATCATGCGCCTCGCGACACCGCAGTCCGCGATCCTGTCGGCGGTGATCTTCAACGCGCTGGTGATCGTGGCGCTGATCCCGCTGGCGCTCAAGGGAGTCCGCTACCGGCCGTCCAGCGCGTCCGCGCTGCTGCGGCGCAACCTGCTGGTCTACGGACTGGGCGGCGTCGTCACGCCGTTCGCCGGGATCTGGCTGATCGACCTGCTCGTACGACTCGTCCCCGGGATCGGCTGAACCATGAACACCTTCCTCAAGCAGTCGTGGGCGGGACTCCGCATCCTGCTCGCGCTCACCGTGCTCCTCGGCGTGCTCTACCCGCTGTCGGTGTGGGCCGTCTCCCGCCTGCCCGGCCTGCACGCCAACGCCGAAGCGCGGGACACGACACTCGTCGCGGTCGCACGCGAGGGCGACCGGTACTTCGCGCCACGGCCGTCCGCGGCGACGCTGCCCGCGTCCGGCGGGTCGAACAAGAGCGAGATCAACGAGGACTACACGAAGGTCGTCGACGAACGGCGGACCGCCGTCGCCCAGCGCGAGGGCGTGCCCGAGGACCAGGTGCCGCAGGACGCCGTCACGGCGTCCGCCTCGGGCCTCGACCCGGACATCAGCCCGGCCTACGCGGAGATCCAGATCCCGCGCGTGGCCAAGGCCAGCGGCCTGCCGGTGGAGAAGGTCCGCGAACTGGTCGCCGGCAACACCCACGGCACCTTCACCACCACCGTCAACGTCACCGCGCTGAACCGTGCCATCGACAGCGCCCGCTGACGGTCGCCGCGGAGAGCTGAGGATCTACCTCGGCGCCGCTCCCGGCGTCGGCAAGACCTTCGCCATGCTCGGCGAGGCCCACCGGCGCCGGGAGCGCGGCACGCACGTCGTCGTCGGGCTCGTCGAGACCCACGGCCGCGAGAAGACCGCGACCCTCCTCGACGGACTGGAAATCCTGCCGCGCAGGCGGATCGGGCACCGCGGGCTCGAGGTCGAGGAGATGGACGTCGACGCGGTCCTCGCCCGCCGCCCCGAGGTCGCGGTCGTCGACGAGCTCGCCCACACCAACGCGCCCGGCTCGCGCAACGAGAAGCGCTGGCAGGACGTCGAGGAACTGCTCGACGCGGGCATCGACGTCCTGTCCACCGTCAACGTCCAGCACCTCGAGTCGCTCAACGACGTCGTCGAACGGATCACCGGTGTGCGGCAACGGGAGACCGTGCCCGACGAGGTGGTCCGCCGCGCCGAACAGGTCGAGCTGGTCGACCTCACGCCCGAGGCGCTGCGCAGGAGGCTCGCGCACGGCAACGTGTACCCGGCGCACCGCATCGACGCCGCGCTGGGCAACTACTTCCGGCTCGGCAACCTCACCGCGCTGCGCGAGCTCGCCCTGCTGTGGGTGGCGGACCAGGTCGACGTCGCGTTGCAGCGCTACCGCAGCGAGAAGGACATCACCGACACCTGGGAGACCAGGGAACGCGTCGTCGCCGCGATCACCGGTGGCCGGGAGAGCGAGACGCTGATCCGGAGGGCGCGGCGCATCGCCACGAGGGCGGGCGCCGAGCTGCTGGTCGTGCACGTGATGCGCGGCGACGGCCTGTCCGGCGTCACGCCCGAGCACGTCGCGCGGTCGCGGAAGATCACCGAGGACGTCGGCGCCACGTTCCACCCGGTGGTCGGCGACGACGTGCCGACGGCGCTGCTGGAGTTCGCCCGCGGTGTCAACGCCACCCAGCTCGTGCTCGGCACCTCCCGCAGGTCACGGGTCGCGCGCACGTTCGACGAGGGCGTCGGCGCCGCCGTGGTGCAGGAGTCCGGCGCGATCGACGTGCACATGGTCACGCACGACGAGTCGCGGCGCGGCCTGCGGTGGAAGGTCGACGAACCGTTGCCGCTGCGGCGAAGGCTCCTCGGCTGGGTGCTGGCGCTGCTGCTGCCGGCCGCGGTCACCGGTCTCGGCATGCTGTGGCGCGACGAGCTCGACTTCTCCACCGACCTGGTGGCGTTCCTGCTCGTCACGTGCGTGGTCGCGATCGCGGGCGGGCTGGGACCGGCGCTGCTGTGCGCGGTCCTGGGCGCCGGGCTGCTCAACTACTTCTTCACCGAGCCCTACTACAGCCTCCAGGTGCAGACGCCGGAGAACGTGATCACGCTGGCGGCCATGGTGATCGTCGCGACCGTGGTGGCGCTGACCGTCGACCGGGCGGCCCGGCTCGCGGAGCAGGGCGCGCGGGCGCGGACCGAGGCGGCGCTGCTGGCCTCCTACTCGCGGACGGTGCTCACGTCGCCGTACCCGCTGGCGCGGCTGCTGGAGAAGATCCGGGAGAACTTCGGCCTGGAGTCCGTGGCGCTGCTCGAACGCCGGGCCGGTGGCTGGGAACGGGTCGCGTGCGTCGGACCGCGGCCGTGCGACGAACCGGACGAGGCCGACGCCGACGTGATGGTCACGTCCGACATCCACCTCGCGCTGCGCGGCCGGGTGTTGCCCGCCAGCGACCAGCGCGTGCTCGAAGCGGCGGCGGGACAGGCGCTGATGGCGTTGCGGCAGCAGCGGATGGCCGACGAGACCAGGAGCGCCCAGCGCAAGGTCGAGACGTCCGAGCTGCGCACGGCGCTGCTGTCGGCTGTCGGCCACGACCTGCGCACCCCGCTCACGTCGATCAAGGCCGCGATCGGCAGCCTGCGCGACCCGTCACTACCACTGTCCGAAGAGGACGTCGGCGAGCTGATGGAGACCGTCGAGGAGTCCGCGGACCGGCTGACCGGCCTGGTGGACAACCTGCTGGACTCGTCCCGGCTCGCGACCGGCTCGGTCGAACCCGTGCTGCGGCCCGTCGGCTTCTACGAGGTCGTCGCCAGGGCGCTCACCGGCATCGGGGGAGACGTGTCGGTCGAGGTCGCCGAGGACCTGCCGCCGGTGCTCGCGGACCTGGGACTGCTGGAACGGGTCGTGGCCAACGTCGTCGACAACGCCGTGCGGCACGGCGGCACCGGGGTGGCCGTGCGGGCCAGCCGCCACGGGCCGTCCGTCGAGCTGCGGGTCGTCGACCACGGCCGCGGCCTGCCGAAGAAGGCCGGGGACAAGGTGTTCGCGCCCTTCCAGCGACTCGGCGACCGCTCGGGACCCGGCGTCGGGCTCGGCCTGAGCGTCGCCAAGGGCTTCACCGCCGCCATGGGCGGGGAGATCAGCGCCGAGGACACACCGGGCGGCGGGCTGACCGTGGTCATCTCCCTGCCCGTCCACGAGGAGAACCCATGACCTCAGTACTGGTGGTCGACGACGAACCGCAGATCGTCCGCGCGTTGCGGATCAACCTCACCGCCCGCGGCTACGACGTGATGACGGCCTACGACGGCAGGTCCGCGCTCGGCGTCGCGGTCGAGGGCAAACCGGACGTGGTCGTGCTCGACCTCGGCCTGCCCGACCTCGACGGCGTCGACGTGATCGCCGGCCTGCGCGGCTGGTCCACGATCCCGATCATCGTGCTGTCCGCGCGCACCGACTCCCGCGCCAAGGTCGAGGCGCTCGACGCCGGCGCCGACGACTACGTGACCAAGCCGTTCGGCATGGACGAGCTGCTCGCCCGGCTGCGCGCGGCGGTGCGCAGGAACGCGGCGCGCGAGGCGGGCGACCCGGTCGTCGAGACCTCGTCGTTCGTCGTGGACCTCGCGGTGAAGAAGGTGCGGCGCGACGGCCGGGAGGTGCACCTGACGCCGACCGAGTGGGGACTGCTGGAGATCCTCGCCCGCAACCCCGGCCGGCTCGTGTCGCAGAAGCAGCTGCTGCAGGAGGTGTGGGGACCGATGCACGTCAACGAGTCCCAGTACCTGCGCGTCTACTTCGCGCAGCTGAGGCGCAAGCTGGAGGACGACCCGGCGCGGCCGCGGCACCTGCTCACCGAACCGGGGATGGGCTACCGGTTCGAGCTGTGACCCCGGCTACGGACGTCGTCAGGATCGCGTCAAAGCCGGGCTCGGCCGTGTCAGGGTCTCGTCCGGGACCTGGGCAGGAACGCCCGCCGGGCGTGTGCTGGTCGCATGACGCTCGCGGAGTTGTTGCCCAGCACCGGATGTTCCACCGCGCCGGTGCCGGAGGCGGGGGTGTGGCCGGACGGGACGCGTCTCGACGGCTCGGACCTCGTGATCGGTGGAGTGCCCGCCACCCGGCTCGCCGCCCGGTTCGGCACGCCCTGCCAGGTGCTCGACGAGTCCACGGTCCGGGCCCGCGCGCAGGCGTTCCGGGCGGCCCTGCCGGACGCCGAGGTCGTGTTCGCCGGGAAGTCGTTGCCCTGCCCCGAGGTCTACCGGTGGATGGCGCAGGAGGGCCTGTCCCTGGACGTCTCGTCCGCCGGGGAGCTCGCCCTCGCCAAGGCCGCCGGGTTCCCCTCGGAGCGGATCATCCTGCACGGCAACGTGAAGACCGGCGAGGACCTCAAAGCCGCGTTGCAGCACGGGGTGTCGCGGGTCGTCGTCGACTCGTTCGACGAGATCGCCCAGCTCGGCGCCCTCGCCCGGCACGGCCAGGAGGTCATGGTCCGCGTGACGCCGGGCGTCGACGCGCGCACCCACGCGGCGATCGCGACCGGCGTGGAGGACCAGAAGTTCGGGTTCTCCCTGGCTTCCGGCGCCGCGCTGGAGGCGGTGCTGCGGGTCGTCGAGCAGCCGTCGCTGCGCCTCGTCGGGCTGCACTGCCACATCGGCTCGCAGGTGCGGCACGTGGCGTCCTACGAGGAGGCCGCGCGGCGCATGGTCGGGCTGATCGCGTCGTGCGGCGTCCGGATCGAGCAGCTCGACCTCGGCGGCGGGTTCTGCGCGCCGTACCTGCCGGGCGAGCCGTCGTTCGACCTCTTCGGCTTCGCACAACGCATTCGCGGGACTTTGAACTACGAGTGCGCGCTGCGCCGGGTGCCCGTCCCGCGGCTGCTGGTCGAGCCCGGACGGGCGATCGTCGCGAACGCCGGTGTGACGCTGTACCGGGTGTGCGCGGTCAAGGAAGGCACCACGCGGACGTTCGTGGCCGTGGACGGCGGGATGAGCGACAACCCGCGACCCGCGTTGTACGGCGCGAAGTACGCCGTGCGGCTGGTCGGCAGGGGAGGGCGGACCAAGCCCGTGACCGTGGTCGGCCGGCACTGCGAGGCCGGGGACGTGCTGGCGGACGACGTACCGCTGCCCGCCGACGTCCACGCCGGTGATCTCCTCGCCGTGCCCGCCACCGGTGCCTACCACCACGCGCTGGCCTCCAACTACAACCAGGTCTGCCGGCCGCCGGTCGTCGCGGTGCGCGACGGCGTGGCGCGGCCGGTCGTGCGCCGCGAGACCGAGGAGGACCTGCTGCGCCGCTACCTCTGAGCGCCGAACCAGCGGGCGAGCTGCTCGTCCAGGTCCTCCTGCCGCTCGCCGACCCACGCCACGTGCCCGTCGGGACGCAGCAGCACGGCCGGGAAGTCCAGTGCCGCCACGGGATCCGCGAGCAGGTCGACCCGGTCGGCCCACCCCGCGACGCCCAGCGTCCCGGTCCGGTCGAGCACCAGGCCGCGGCCGTCCCGCAGGTGGTCGTAGAGCGTGCCCTTCGCCAGTTCGACGTCGCGCAGACGCCGGCCGAGCAGGTCGGGGCCGGGACCGAAGTCGTAGCGGACGCCGAGCGCGGTGATCTTCTCGATCAGGAACCGGTTGACCTCGTTCAGATCCATCAGCTCGGTGAGCAGCCTGCGCAGGGCCCGCGCACCCGGTTCGTCGGCCATCAGGGCCACCTGGGCGCGGGTGTTGTTCAAGACGTCCTCGGCGACCGGGTGGCGTTCGGCGTGGTAGGTGTCGAGCAACCCCTCCGGCGCCCAGCCGCGGACCTGCGCGGCGAGCTTCCAGCCGAGGTTGACGGCGTCCTGCAGCCCGAGGTTGAGGCCCTGGCCACCGGCGGGCGGGTGGATGTGCGCGGCGTCGCCCGCCAGCAGGACCCTTCCGACGCGGTAGCGCTCGGCCAGGCGGGTGGCGTCGCCGAAGCGGGACAGCCAGCGCGGCGAGTGGGCGCCGAAGTCGGTGCCGGCGACGGTGCGCAACTCGCGCCGGAAGTCTTCGAGCGTGGCCGAGCGGTCCTCGCTGACGTCCGCGCAGGGGACCACGACGCGGTAACGGCCGTCACCGAACGGCCCCAGGTGGAACACCTTGACCGTCTCGCGGATCTCGGCCGCCCGCGCGACGACCTCCTCCTGCGGTGCGGAGAGCTCCAGCTCGCCCATCAACGTGTCGTGGCGCGACGGCTCGCCGGGAAAGCCCACGCCGAGCAGCTTGCGCACGGTGCTCCGCGCGCCGTCGCAGCCGACGAGGTACCGCGCCCGCAGCCGTTCACCGTCCGCCAGCTCGACGGTCACCCCGTCGTCGTCCTGCTCGACCCCGGTCACCGCGCGGCCGCGCCGGACCTCCGCGCCCACGGCGACCGCGTGGTCTTCGAGCACGGCGTTCACGTGCGGCTGGGAGATGCCGAGCAGGATGCCGAAGTCGGAGTCCAGGCCCTCCGGCGTGGGTGCGGGGATGCCGGCGAAGCTGCCGCCGACGGGACGTTGCCGGCCGCGTTCGAGCAGGCGGTCCAGCAGGCCGCGCATCGCCATCAGCTCGAGGCTGCGGATGTGCAGGCTCACCAGCCGCACGAACGACGGCGGGGGATCGGCGTCCTTCTCCAGCACCAGCACCCGCACGTCGTGCAACCGCAGCTCGGCCGCCAGCACCGCACCGGCCGGACCACATCCCGCGATGATCACATCGAACACGAACCACCCGTTTCCGCAGCTCTCGAGGTCGGTGGCAGATTCTCTGGCGGCGGGTGCGCGGTCGCAAGCGATATTCGCCCGTTCCGGCCCACGGTCGAACGTCTGTTCACTAGTGTGCGCGGATGCACTCGTACGCCTACGTCGCCGACTCCCGGCTGGACGAGACGCGGCGCGCCCTCGGACTCCAGACCTCGGGCGGCCGGGCGCCGAACCCGCGCTTCTTCACCGGGTTCCTGGCCGACTCGCAGGTGGCCGCGTCGTCGTTGCTCGCCATCGCGAAGGTCGCCGGGACGCGCTACTTCCAGCCCACGCCCGAACGGCTGCGCGACCCGGTCGTCACGTGCAACGGCGACCGGCTGCGCTTCGAGTCGTTCTCGGGCTGCTGCGGCGTCTACGCGCGGCTGGACGTCCTCAGTGGAGCGCTCGACGGCGAGGTGCACGACCGCGGCACCACGAACGTCGACATCAACGAACCGCTGCGCCGCGCTCTCGCCCGCGTGACCAAGGGCGACCCGCTGCACCTGACCGTCGGGCCGGACCAGGTCGAGGTCGGCACGCTCGACGGCGCGATCGTCGAGAAGAAGGTGCCGCTGCCGCCGCGCTGGCTGCGCGGGTTCGCCGAGACCCAGGTGCTCACCTCGCGCTTCGACCTCAAGGCCGAGCTGTCGCCGGCGGACGCCCAGCGGTTCCTGAAGACGCTGCCCAAAGGTCGTGCCGCGGTGTGGGCGGTGCCGTCCGGGAAGTCGTTGCGGCTCAGCGGATCCGCGTCGGGCGGCGCCGTGTGCCTCGCCGGCCCGAACCGGCTGGAGACGCTGCTGCCGTTGCTGCGCTTCGCCAAAGCCGTCCGCCTCTACGGCCCGCCCGCAGACGGCCTGCCCGTCGCGAGCGGCTGGGAGGTCGACCTCGGCGCGCAACGGCTCACGCTCGTCCTGTCGCCCGAGGTGAACCGCGGCCTGTCCGGTGAGGGCGCCGTCCTCGACGGGCTCGCCGCCGGGGACGCGGACACCGACGCCGAGCTCGTCGGCGCGTTGCTGGACTTCGAGCCGCGCGTGGACGTCGCGGACCTCGCCGACCGGTCCGGCCTGGGCGTGCGGCGGGTCAGGGACGCGCTGGCCCAGCTCGGCACCGCCGGACGCGTCGGCTACGACCTCGCCGAGGCGTCCTACTTCCACCGCGAACTGCCCTACGACGGCGCCGACGTGCAGGCCATGAACCCCCGGCTGCGCAACGCGAAGGCGCTCGTCGAGCAGAACGCGGTCGGCTGGGACGGCGACACGGCCGTCGTCGGCACCTACCGCGTCAACGGCGACACCTGCACCTGCCAGTGGTGGACCGAGTACCGCGGCGGGCGCGGCAAGTGCAAGCACGTGCTGGCGGCGGACATCGTGAGAGGCAAGGCGTGAGCTTCGACAGGATCCAGGCGCTCCTCGAGTCCCGCCAGCTCCTCGCGCTCGGCGAGGCGCTGAAGATCCTCACCCCCGAGGAACGTGCGGCCTGCTCGAAGGAGCTCGTCGCGTACGAGAAGAAGCACCGGGCGGGCAGCCGGAGCTGGGAGCACTTCGAGGCGCTCGCCGTCACGGGAGCCGGGCTGCTGCCGAGCGCCGCGACGCTCACGCCGTGGCTGATGCGCTACCGCATCTGGTGGGACGACCGGAGCCCGCTCAACCCCGGGCCGGTGCTGCTCGACGTGCTGCGGCACCGGGAGCCGCCGTGGATGCCGGACCTGCTGCGGCGGCTCGCCGCGAAGATGTCGGCCCGCGACCTCTCCCGCAGCGACGTGCTCGCGGTGATCATCGCGTTCTGCGGTGACGACCCACCGGACTCGGACGGGTTCCTGGCGCACCTCCTGGCCTTCGACGGCCACGAGCGGTGGCGGCCGGGCTTCGACGTGCTGATTCCGCGGATGCTCGAGGTCACCGGCGCCGGGCAGTCGTTCGCGGTGAACAAGCAGTGGCTCCCGTTGCTGCGGGAACGGGGTGACCGGCGGACTTTGCTCGACGGCTGCCTCGCCCGGCTCCAGCAGGGCGGTTCCGTCACGGAGATGCAGGGCTTCCTCGCCCTGTACGACGCCCTCGACGTGACGCTCGACGAGACGGCCGAGCACGTGCGGGACCACGTCGCGATGCTGCCGGACTCCCGTTCGACCGTCGCCACCCTCGCCCAGACCCGGCTCCGGCAGCTCGACGAGGCCGGGCGGCTCGACCTCGACCTGCTGTGCGAGGCGAGCAGGTGGGTGTTCGGGCGCAGCGAGAAGAAGCTCGTCCGCTCCCAGCTCACCTGGCTCGGCAAGCACGCGGAGTCCAGCCCGGACGAGGTGGCGCTGACCGTCGCGGACCTGTTCGCGCACGAGTCGGACGACCTGCGCGGCCAGGCGGTCAAGCTGGTCGCCAAGCACCTCGCGAAGGTCGGCGACACGACCCGCGCCGAGCTGGCCGTGCTCGCCGAGCAGCTCCCCGCCGACCTGGCCGCACAACTCGGAGTCGTTGCGGCACAGGACGAAGCCGTCGAGCTCGTGCCGTTCGCGCCGCGGCCGTGGCCGGAGCCGATCGCGACGCTCGACGAGCTGGTCCGCGAGGTGCAGGGGCTGTTCGGCCGCACCGCGGGCCACGTCGACCCCGTCGTGGCGGAACGCCTCCTCGAAGCCGCCGTCCGCTTCGCGTGGCAGGACAGGAAAGCGCTCGTCCAGGCGCTCGCACCGGTCCACGAGCAGCGCTCGTGGTGGTTCGACCTCGGCTCGTCCGGCCGCCACCCCGAGCATGCGAAACGCAGGCCGCACACCGAGTTCATGGCGGTCCTGACCGCCGCGTCCGCGCCGCCCGAACCCCTCGGCCCCGTCGCCTCGGCGCTCGACCGGGCCCGCGCCTGGCGCGCCCAGCTCAAGCGCGCGGACGACGGCACCATCGCCCAGCAGCTCGCGGAACGGCTGCACGAGATCGCCAAGTCCCTCGCCTACGCGCCGGTGCCCGCGCTGGTCTCCACGCCCACCGAGATGTCCGGGCTGCTCGACCCGGCGACCCTGCGCACACGCCTCGCCCAGGCCGAGGCCGAGGGCTGGGAACCGGGCCGGCGGGACCTCCTGCAGGCCGGCCGGCGACTGCCTCCCGGAACCACCGCGGCGGAGTTCGCCGAACTGACCGGAAAACCGGCCGCCCAGCTGCGCGCGCTGCTCGACGACGGCGCCGAGCCCGTGATCACCATCGAGGAGCGGACCTACCGTTACCAGCAGTACTACCGCGGCCAGCCGGAGATCACCGACACCGGCCTGCTCGCCGTCGTCGTCCCCGGTCTGGAGGAACCGGAGAAGCACCTGCGCGAGTACGACGAGTGGGGCCCGATGCTCGACTGGTGGCCTTCCGTGCTGCCCGCACGGCGCGAGGTCGTCGCCGCCCACCTCGTGCCGCACCTGCGCGGACGCACCCAGTCCAAGGGAGGTGACGGCCCGCTGCTGCCGATGCTCGCGGAGGCCGACGGCCCGGCGGGACCGGCCCTGCACCTCGCGCTCTGCTACGGCCTGAGCGCCGAGCTGACCGTCAACCGCGCGCACGCCGTGGACGCGCTGCTGGTCCTCGCCGCCCGCGGCCAGCTCGACGGCGGGGTGCTGGGCGACCTGCTCGGCCGGGCGCTCGGCTACAGCGGCCTGGTGATGAGCCGGGTCGTGCCCGGCCTGCGCGACGCCGCCCGGTCCGGTGCCGCGCGGCAGGTGTGGGACGCGGTCGCGGCCGCGCTTCCCCGGCTGTGGAAGCACAACCGGGTCGCCGACGTCGTGGAGCTCGCGGTCGAACTGGCCCAGCAGGTCAAGCCCGGCGGTGCCGTGGACGGACTCGCCGAGGTCGCCGCGCGCAAGGGCTCCAGCAAGACCGTCGTGCAGGCGAAGAGGCTGGTGGCCGCACTAGGCTGACCGAATGGAGCTGGGAGAGGTAGTCGCCGAACGCCGGATCGAGGGCCGCGCGCCGGACGGGACGCCGTTCGAGGTCGTGATCCGGTTCGGCGCCCCGCGCACGGACCCGTTGAGCGACAACGACGACTGGGTGTGTCCTCATCGGATCGACGGCTTCGGCGACGGGGCAGTCGGCGCCGCGCACGGCGTGGACTCGTTGCAGGCGTTACTGCTCAGCGTCCACGCCGTCGGGCTCAAGCTGGCCGAGTCGGACAGCACCTTCGACTGGCTCGGCATGCCCGCGCTCGGCCTGACCGTCGCGCCTGGTCAGCCCGGTCAGCCGGCGAAGACGGGGTAGTGGTCGGAGAGGTCGGTGTAGGTCTGCTTGCGGCCCCACGACGTGACCGACCACTCCGGACTCTTCACTCGCCGCGTCTCGTTGTGTAGCAGCGGTCCCTGGACCGTCAGCACGTAGTCGAGGTGCTCGGAGGCGTACTCCGGCCCGTACTGCTCGCGGCAGACGCTGTTGTCGGCGCAGTCCCACGAGAACGGGTGCCCGGTGACCTCGGGCGTCCGCGCGCCGAGCTCGGCGACCATGCGCGGGAACTCGTCGCTCGCCTTGACGACGTTCAGGTCGCCCGCCACGTAGACGGGTTCGGTCGCGGGAACGGCCCGCGCGGTCAGGAACGCCCTGACCTCGGCCCGCTGCTTCGCCCGGACGGCCGCCGGTGAGCCGGTGCAGGACGAGTCCTCTGCCTGCGTGTGGGTACCGATGACGTGCGCCGGGCCGGCCGGCGTCTCGATCCGCACGTACGCGAAGCCCTTGTTGGAGAACCAGTCCGCGCCGCACGCGTCGCGGTAGACGTGCTGGATCCTGGTGGTGATGGGCCACCTGCTCAGGACCGCGACGCCGCCGTCCTCGGGGGTGGAGGAGCTGTAGGCGCCGGACGTGACGTCCCACCCGGCCCTGCCGCGGCCCAGCACCGGGGTCTGGTGCGGGTAGGTGTCGCGGAGGTTGGTGAGCAGGCGGTCGGAGGCCGCGTTGTCGAACGCCTCCTGCACCACCACCACGTCCTGGCCGGCGAGGACGCCCGTGCTGTCGACCAGGTCGGCGCGCTGGAGCTGGCCCCAGTTCGGGTAGAGGTTCCGCGACAACAGGAAGACGTTGTAGGTGGCGATCTTGAGCAGGGCGGCGGCGGTGGCCGGGGTCGCCGGGAGCGTCAGCAGGGCGGCTACGACGAGCGTGAGCAGGCGCATGACGGTCGATGGTGATGGACGTGAAACTCATTCACAACCGGTCCGGTGGTGTGGTATCGATCCAGCGGCTCAGGCCCTCAGCAGGGCCTTGACCTCGTCGACCGGCGTGCGGGCGAGCGCGGACCCGACCCCGCACGCCACCGCGCCGGCCTCCAGCCACGCGGGGACGTCGGCCGGCGCGACGCCACCGGTCGGCACCAGCGGCGCGTACGGCAGCACGGCCAGCACGTCCCCGACCCACCGCGGCGTCGGCGCGGGGAAGACCTTCACCGCGTCCGCGCCGGCTTCGAGCGCCTGGACGACCTCGGAGACGCTGCCGGCACCGGGCAGCACCGCGGCGCCGTACCGGTGTCCGGCCCGGATCACCGCGACGTTCAGGTTGGGTGCCACCAGGAACTGCGCTCCGGCGCGCACGGCGGCGACCGCGGACGCCTCGTCGAGCACGGACCCGGCGCCGATGACGGCGTCCGGGTAGCCGGTGCGCAGCTGCTGGATCGCGTCGAGCGCGCCGGGGTTCGTGAGCGGGAGCTCCAGGGACGTCAGGCCCGCGTCCAGCAGCGGGAAGGCGGCCTGGACTGCGGAGGCGGTGTCGGCGGTGCGGATGATCGCGATGATGCCCTGCCGCACGACCGCCCGGGTGATCTCGTAGCGGTAGCTCACGCCGCCAGCCTAACCGCGCGCGAACAGGTGGTCGCCGGGGCGGTGACAGGGGCTGACAGCGGCTGCCAGTGACGTGTGCGGTCCGTGCCAGCGCCGGGGACGAGTGTCGGTCGTGCCGTCAGGGAGGCGGCACGACCGACCCAGGGGAGCTCTGCACATGCACGTCACGATCATCGGTGCCGGTCTCGGCGGACTCGCGCTCGCCCGCGTGCTGCACGTCCACGGCATCCCGTCCGCGGTCTACGAGGCGGAGGAGTCGCCGTCGTCGCGGGCGCAGGGCGGCATGCTCGACATCCACGACTACAACGGTCAGCTCGCCGTCGAGGCCGCCGGGCTGGTGGACGAGTTCCGCGCGCTCGTGCTGGAGGGGCGCGAGGCGTTGCGGGTGCTCGACAACGACGGCACCGTCCTGCTCGACAAGGCCGACGACGGCACGGGCGGCCGTCCCGAGGTCCAGCGCGCCGACCTGCGGCGGATGCTGCTCGACTCGCTGCCCGCGGGCACCGTCCGGTGGGGGAGCAAGGTGACGGCCGTCGACGGCAGGACGGTCCGGTTCGCCGACGGCACCACGGTCGAGGCCGAGGTGCTGGTCGGCGCGGACGGCGCGTGGTCGCGGGTGCGGCCCGTCCTCACCGGCGCCCGGCCCGAGTACACCGGCATGGCGTTCGTCGAGACCTACCTCTTCGACGCCGACACGCGCCACCCGGCCGCCGCGAAGGCCGTCGGCGGCGGGTCGATGTTCTCGCCCGCCCGGGGCAAGGGCATCTTCGGGCACCGCGAGGCCGGCGACACGCTGCACGCCTACGTCGAGTTCCAGCGGCCCCTGGAGTGGTTCGACGGCTTCGACGTCACCGACCCGCGGCGGGTCGCGGCCGAGTTCGAGGGCTGGGCGCCGGAGCTGACCGCGCTGATCACCGAGACCGACACCGTGCCGGTGTTCCGCCCGCACTACGCGCTGCCCGCCGGGCACCGCTGGGACCGGGTGCCCGGCGTGACGCTCGTCGGTGACGCCGCGCACCTGTCCGCGCCCAACGGCGAGGGCGCCAACCTCGCCCTGCTCGACGGCGCCGAGCTCGCGAAGGCGCTCGCGAAGCACGACGACGTCGAGCAGGCGCTGGCCGAGTACGAGGAGGCCATGTTCGTGCGCGCCGCGCAGACCGCCGAGGACTCCGACCAGCTGATGGAGAGCCTCTTCGGCGAGGAGGGCGCGCCGCGGAAGCTGCTCGACATGCTCAGCGACGCCTGACCGGCGCTTGCGCTTGAGGCATACGATCGTGCGCATGACGCAAGAAGACGGCGATCTGGACGGCCTCGTGCGCAAACGGATCCGTGCGCTGCGGGTGGCGCAGGGCTGGTCGCTGGACGAGCTCGCCACCCGTGCGCGCCTGAGCCCGTCGTCGCTCAGCCGCATCGAGAACGGGCAGCGCCGCCTCGCCCTCGACCAGCTCGTCACCCTGGCGCGGGCGCTCGACACGTCGCTGGACCAGCTCGTCGAGACCGACACCGACGACGTGATCGTCAGCCCGATGATCGACAGCGGCCACGCCTCGATGCGCTGGCCGATCAAGGCCGAGCCGGGCATGACCGTCCTGCGCCAGCGGATGACGAACCCGCCGCCCGACAACCCGGCGCTCCTGCGCGCGCACTCCGGCCGGGAGTGGCTCGTCGTGCTGTCCGGGACGGCCGTGCTGCTGCTGGGCAACCGGCGGTTCCGGATGGAGACGAACCAGGCGGCGGAGTTCCCGACGATGCTGCCGCACGCGCTCGGGACGGCGGGCGGTCCGTGCGAGATCCTCGGGATCTTCGACCGGGAGGCCCGTCGCGGGCACAAAGCCGACCAGAAGAGCTGATCTTGCGCGAACGGCAGCGTGCGGGCCGACTCCCTTGCCAAATGCGCAAGCGATCGTGCACCTGGCGCACGACGGACCTACGTTGACGGCATGAACGCACACGGACACGGGCACGGCCACGACGCCGGTCAGGCGGAGATCCTCGACCTGGACGCGGAGCTGCTCGCCGAACAGACCGCCACGATCATCGGCTGGTTGCCCGTGACGGACCCGCGCCACATCGCCGACCTGGGCGCCGGCACCGGCGCGGGCACGTTC
>NZ_DASVFL010000274.1:0-15169 GCF_036380075.1 Lentzea sp.
CACGAGAGATTAGTTTCCGGGTACGTTCGCCGCGTGCAGTTCGCAGGACCGAGAACCTTGCTCGCGATTCACGCCCATCCCGGCGACGAGTCGACGTCGACCGGGGGCTTGCTCGCCCACTACGCCCGTCAAGGCGCCCGCACCGTGGTGGTGACGTGCACCAACGGTGAGTTCGACGACGCTCCCAACGGGGCCACCCCCGGTGAGGTCGGGCACCACCCCAAGGCCGTGGCGGCGCATCGGCGGGCCGAGCTGTACGCGGCCTGCGACGCGTTGGGGATCACCGACCTCGAACTGCTGGGCTACCACGACTCCGGGCTGACCGGCGAGGTGCCGGAGGGCGGGTTCTGCACGATCCCCGTCGAGGTGGCGGCGGGGCGGCTGGCCGCGCTGATCGAGTACTTCCAGCCGCAGGTCGTGGTCACGCACTACAGCACGCACCGCGACCACATGCACGCGAACCGGGTGGCGATGAGCGCCATCGAACGCACCGGCATCCCGGCCAAGCTCTACCTGACGGCCAAGGACGGGTCGACGACCATCGACATCAGCGAGGTCGCGGACGTCAAGCGCAAGGCGTTGCAGTGCCACGCCAGCCAGCAGGTGCACGGGGCGTTCGCGTTGCAGGAGCACTACTTCCGGGCCGTCGACATCACGGGCGCGCCGCTGCCGGAGACCGACGTCTTCGCCGGCATCACCACGAGCGGGCCCGACCTGCCGCGGTGGTGAGGACGACGGCGGTCGTCCCCACCGGGCGCGGCGAGGTCCCGACAGGGCTCAGCGACGGCCGAGCGACGTGCAGGTGAACCCGGCGCGGCGGATGACGTCCGGGTCCAGGATGTTGCGCATGTCGACGACGACCGGCTGGCGCACGGTGCCGGCGAGGCGCGCCCAGTCGAGCGACCGGAAGTCCGGCCACTCGGTCAGCACGACCACGGCGTCGACGTCCTTGGCCATCACGTACGGGTCGTCCACAACGGACACCGAGCCGAGGTCGCGGCCGCCGGGCAGCGCCGGGTCGTAGCCGACGAGCTCGGCGCCCGCCTGCTTGAGCATCGCCGCCACGGCCAGCGCCGGCGAGTCGCGCAGGTCGTCCGTGCCCGCCTTGAACGTCAGGCCCAGCAGGCCCAGGCGCACGTGGGACAGCGACCCGCCGCGCTTGCCGGTGACGGCGAGGCGGACCTTCTCGACCATCCGCTGGCGCTGGCGCTCGTTGGTGTCGATCGTGGCGCGCAGCAGCCGGAACTCGAAGTCGGCGGCGTCCGCAACCTGGAGCATGGCGTGCGTGTCCTTGGGCAGGCACGAACCGCCCCAGCCCGGACCGGGGTTGAGGAACGCCTGGCCGATGCGCTTGTCGTAGCCCATGCCCTCGGTGACGTCGGTGATGTTCGCGCCGAGCCGCTCGCACAGCTCCGCCACCGCGTTGACGTACGAGAGCTTCATGGCGAGGAAGCAGTTCGCCGCGTACTTGACCATCTCGGCCGAGGCCGCGTCCGTCAGCACCGTCGGCGCGCCGAGGCGGGCGTACAGGGCGGCGACGCGTTCGGCGGCGTCCTGCTGGTCGCAGCCGACGACGATCCGGTCGGGGTTGAGGAAGTCGTGCACGGCCGAGCCCTCGCGGAGGAACTCCGGGTTCGACACGACGGCGACGTCGTCGCGGCGCAGCAGCTCGGCGGTGCGCACGGCGGTGCCGACGGGCACGGTGGACTTGTTCACGATCACGCAGCCGGACGGCAGCAGCTCGCGCGTCTCGTCCACAACGGACTCGACCGCGGCGAGGTCCGCGATGCCGCCGACGCCCATCGGGGTCGGCACGCAGAGGAAGACGACCTCGGCGTCGGCCACGGCGGCCGAGGCGCCGAGCACGAACGACAGGCGGCCGGAGGCGAGGCCCTCGGCGACCAGCTCGGCGAGGCGGGGTTCGAGGATGTCGACCTCGCCGCGTGACAGCCGCTCGACCTTCGCGGCGTCGACGTCCGCGCAGACCACGCTGTGGCCGAGCGACGCGAGGCAGGCACCGGTGGTCAGGCCGACGTAGCCGGTGCCGACGACGGCGATCCTTCTGACGAACATCATTCTCCCGTTCGGGTCACGGCGAACGCGCGGAGCACGGCGTCGTCGCTCACGTCGATCATCTTGTTGCCCCACTGGTCGGTGCCGGCGCCGAGCGCGGGCCTGCCGGCGGGGAACGGGCCGCGCGAGACGAAGCCGGTGAGCCCGTCGAACACCGCCACGTAGTTCTCGGCCTGCGGGCGCCAGTCGAGCTCCGCCTCGCAGCGGCGCCGGCCCTCGAAGCCGAGGCGCGCGCGGCGCTCCGCGTCGTCCAGCAGGTCGAGCAGCGACGTGGTGAACGCCTCGACGTCACCCGGCTCGACGTAGACGGCGCAGTCGCCGGCGGACACCACGGTCTCCGTCAGCCGGTACGAGACGACCGGCAGCGCGTAGGCCATGTACTCCATGGTCTTGTTCATAGTGGACACGTCGTTCAAAGGCGACAACGGATCCGGGCCCAGTCCGGCCGACGCGGTCGACAGGTAGCGCGTGATCTGTTCGGGCCCGACACGTCCGGTGAACTCGACGTACGGGCCGAGACCCCAGGCCTTGGCCTGCAGTTTCAGGTCTTCGAGGCAGTCGCCGAAGCCCAGCAGCGCGAAGCGGACGTCCGTGCGGCCGCGGTCGAAGACGACCCTGCGGGCCACTTCGAGGACGCCGTCGACGCCGTCCTGCGGTCCCATGATTCCCAGGTAGGCCACCAGGTGTTTGCCGCCGCGTCGCAGGTCGTCCACGCCCTCGACAGGTCGCATCACGGTGGTGTCCGGGCCCGAGCGCACGACGGCGGTGTGCTCGCGCGGCACGGACCCGCGCGTCCACGCGATCTTCTGGTACGACGTGTTGGTCGACGTCACCCGGTCGGCCGTGCGGAACGTCCTGCGCTCCAGCCACTTCAGGATCCGGTACTGGAGCTTGCCCGCGACGCCCTTCGGCTCGCCGAAGCGGGACAGGAACACCTCGGGGTTGAGGTCGTGGTGGTCGAAGACGAACTTCACGCCGCCGAGCCGCCACAGCAGCGCGAGCGCCCAGTAGGTGTCCGGCGGGTTGCACGCCTGGAGCACGTGGAACCGCCTGCGGGCGCGGACCTTCACGCTCAGCAACGCCGTGCGCACCCAGCAGTACAGGAACTCCCACGCATAGCCCAGCGCACCCTCGGCCTGCGGCGGCGGAGCGTACTTGTACAGGTGCACTCCGTCGAGCAGCTGGTACGCGGGATCACCCGGTCCCTTGGGGCAGATCACCGAAACCTCGTACCCGGCGGCGGTGAGGGCACGGCATTCCAGCCACACCCGGCGGTCCAGCGGCACGGGGAGGTTCTGCACGATGATCAGCACGTGCGGCGATGACGTCACGCCTTTGTTCTCGTTCCCGGGGGCCAAACGGTTACAGCCGCGCCGCACTTCGTAACGGAGGTTCCGAAACGCTCGATGTAGCGGGCACAGGCCCAAAAACTAGGAGCGGTTGTGGAGCGGTCACCTGTCGCGGTGGTCATCGTCACGTACCAGAGCGAACAGGTCATCGGCGGATGCCTCGACTCGCTGCCCGGCGACGTCAGGGTCATCGTCGTCGACAACGCTTCCACCGACGGAACTGTGGCGGCCGCCACTCGCCCCGGCGTGGAAATCCTGCGCAGTCCCGTCAACGGTGGATTCGCCGCCGGTGTGAATGCGGGCATCAAAGCCGCGGAGGGGCACGACGTCCTCGTGCTGAACGCGGACATCCGGTTGCACTCCGGAGCCGTCGAGACACTCCGTGCGGCGAACAAGCCCATCACCGTTCCCCGTGTGGTCGACGAGAGCGGCGCGCTGTCGCACTCGCTGCGCCGCAGGCCGAGCGTCGCGGGCGCGTTCGCGGAGGCGGTGGCCGGTGGTGGCCGAGCCGGCCGGATCGGCCTGGGTGAGACGGTGACCGCTTCCGTCGCCTACCAGGGCGCGCACGCCGCGGACTGGGCCACGGGCTGCGCCTGGCTGATCACCAGGGAGACCATCGAGCAGCACGGCCTCCTGGACGAGCGGTACTTCCTCTACTCGGAGGAGACCGACTACATGCTGCGGGCCGGCGGCGTGTGGTTCGAGCCGCGGGCGACGGTCACGCACATCGGCGGCGAGGTCTCCACGAACGCCCGCCTGTGGTCGATGCTCACGTCGAACAAGGTCCGCCTGCACCGCGAGCTGCACGGCCGGTTCGCCGGGTTCCTGATGTGGCTCGCGATGGTCGTGAACGAAGGGCTTCGCGCGCGTTCGCCGAAGCACCGCACCGCGTTGAAGGGACTGTTCGGGATGCGGCGCTGGCCGGAGGAGGTGGCCTCCGAGGGCCCCAGCTACCTGTGCTTCAGCGCGCAGGACTGGTGGTACCACAACCGGGCGCACTCGGACTTCCAGCTCCTGCGCCGGGTCGCGAAGCACCGCAAGGTGTTGCTGGTCAACAGCATCGGCCTGCGCATGCCGTCGCCGGGCAAGAGCACGCAGTTCCTGCGCCGGATCCTGCGCAAGGCCAAGAGCGTCGCGATGCTCGTGCGGCAGCCGATCCCCGAGACGCCGAACTTCTACGTGATGACGCCCGCTCCCCTGCCGTTCTACGGCAAGCCGTGGCTGCGCAAGCTGAACTCAGTCCTGGTCAGGACTCAGGTCCGCGCGGTGTGCTTCTTCCTCCGGATGGGCACGCCCGTCGTCGTCGCCACGATCCCCACCGCCTGGGACGTCGTGCAGCCCATGAAGACCAAGGGCCTGGTCTTCAACCGCTCCGACCGGCACTCGGCGTTCCCCGAGGCCGACCAGGGCACGATCGCCGGGCTCGAGAACCAGCTGCTGTCCAATTCGGACACCGTGCTCTACGTCTCACGGGCGTTGCAGGACGAGGAGTCCGCGCTGACCGGTGACCGTGCGCACTTCCTCGACCACGGAGTGGACGTCGACCACTTCACCCGCCGCACCGAGCTGCCCGCGGACATCGCGTCGATCCCCGGCCCGCGCATCGGGTTCTTCGGCAGCCTCGACGACTACCTCGTGGACTTCGACCTCATCGAGAAGGTCGCTCAGGAGTTCCCCGACGCGTCGGTCGTGCTGATCGGCGACGCCACCTGCTCGATGGAGCGCTACGCGAAGTACCCGAACGTCCACTGGCTCGACTTCCGGTCCTACGAGGACATTCCCGGCTACGGCTCCGGCTTCGACGTGGCGCTGATGCCGTGGCTCGACAACGACTGGATCAAGCACGCCAACCCGATCAAGATGAAGGAGTACCTGGCCCTCGGCCTGGCCGTGGTGTCCACGGACTTCCCCGAGGTCGAGCGGTACGCCGACGTGATCAGGATCGCGTCCGGCGAGGCCGACTTCATCGACCGGATCCGGCTCACCCTCAAGGACGGCGGCCTGAAGACCCCCGCCGAACGCCGCGCGGCCGTCCTGACCGCGTCGTGGGACTCCCGTGCCCGTGAACTGATGCAGCTCGCCGAGGACCGGTAACCCATGTGCGGAATCGCAGGCGTCAGACGGTTCGACGGCGCGCCCGTCTCCCGCGAGCTGCTCGCCGAGATGGCGAAGCGGCTGCACCACCGCGGCCCGGACGACAGCGGCTTCTGGTCGGACGGGCCGATCGGCTTCGCCCACACCCGGCTCTCGATCATCGACCTGGCGGGTTCGCCGCAGCCGATGGCGGGCGCGTCCGGCACGACCACGATCGCGTTCAACGGCGAGATCCTCAACTACCGGCAGCTGCGCACCGACCTCGCGTACCCGTTCCGCACGAACGGCGACACCGAGGTGCTGCTGGCCCTGTACGAGCAGCACGGGCCGGCGGCGGTGGCGAAGCTGCGCGGTCAGTTCGCCTACGCGATCCACGACGAGGCGACGCGCGAGACGCACCTGTTCCGCGACCGGCTGGGCATCCTGCCGCTGTACTACTACGCGGACTCGGCGATGTTCGCGTTCGCGTCGGAGATCAAGGCGCTGCTGCCGGCGATCGGCGCGGCGGAGGTCGACCAGGAGTCGCTGCACGACTACCTGGCGCACCGGTCCGTCCCGGCGCCGTACACGCTCGTGCGCGGCGTCCGGAAGGTGCCGCAGGGCCACCACCTGGTCGTCACGGCGTCGGGCGAGGTGCGGACCGAGGCGTACTGGGAGCTGCCGCGCGAGTCGGAGATCCGGTCCGTGACGCCCGAGGAGGCCGTGCGGCTGGTCGACGAGGCGCTCACGGCCTCCGTGCGCGACGCCCTGGTGGCGGACGTGCCGGTCGGGGCGTACCTGTCCGGCGGCGTCGACTCGTCGTTGATCACGGCACTGGTAGCGCGGGAACGCGGTGACGCGGAGCTGCACACGTTCTCCGCGGGCTTCGGCGACCCGCGCGTCGACGAGATCCACTGGGCCGAGAAGGTCGCGGGCATCGTCGGCAGCCGGCACCACAACGTGATCGTGACGGCCGACGACTTCCGCGACAGCTGGGCGAAGCTGTCCTGGCACCGCGACGCGCCGCTGTCCGAACCCGCCGACGTGGCCGTGTTCCGCCTGGCCGAGCTCGCGCGCCGGGACGTGAAGGTCGTGCTGTCCGGCGAGGGCAGCGACGAGCTGTTCGGCGGCTACCCCAAGTACCGCTTCGCCCAGGCCACCCGCCTGGCCGGCGCCGCGCCGTCGTTCGCGCTGAAACGCCTGGAGAAGGCGCTCCCCGCCTCCAAGGCACGCCTGGGCATCGCCCTGCGTGCCATCGCCGAGCCGTCCTACGCCGAACGCATGCGCGGCTGGTTCGCGCCCTTCACGGTGGCCGAGCGCGCGGAGCTGCTGGGCGGACCCGCGTCGAGGTCCGTGCTGGCCCCGTACGAGAACGGGCGCGGGGACGCGTTGCGGCGCATGCTCTACGCCGACTCGCACACGTGGCTCGCCGACAACCTCCTGGAGCGCGGCGACCGCATGTCGATGGCGGCGTCGCTGGAGCTGCGGCCGCCGTTCCTGGACCACCGGGTGGCGGAGCTCGCGTTCGCGCTGCCGAGCAGCGTCAAGGTGCGCGGCGGCACGACCAAGTGGGTCGTGAAGGAGGTCGCGCGCAAGCACCTGCCCGCCGACGTCGTCGACCGGCCGAAGTCGGGATTCAAGGTGCCGTTGGACGCCTGGTTCCGCGACGGCCTGCGGGACATGGCGTACGACCTGCTGACCGGGCCCACGTCGTTCGTGGGCAAGACCTTCGACCGGGCCGCGGTGAGGTCGCTGCTCGACGACCACGACTCGGGTGACCGCAACGAGCAGCCGCGCATCTGGACGCTGCTGTCGCTGGAGGTCTGGCACCAAACGCTCAGCTGGTAGGTCATCTCATGTACGTCGCCTCGTCGCGCCCCTCCAAGACCGACTTCCGCAAGCGGTTGCCGGGCACCGTCTTCGCGCTCGGCACGGTCAGCCTGCTGACCGACGTCTCCGCCGAGATGATCACGGCGTTCCTGCCCGTGTACCTGCTCTTCACGCTCCAGCTCGGCTACGCGCAGTTCGGCCTGCTCGACGGCATCTACACGGGTGCCACGGCCGTGCTGCGGCTGGTCGGCGGCGGTGTCTCGGACAAGTTCCGCAAGCCCAAGGCCGTCGCGGCCGCGGGCTACGGGCTGTCGGCGGCGACCAAGCTGCTGTTCCCGCTGGTGGGCGCGTCGCCGTTCGGCATCGGCACGCTGATAGCCGCCGACCGGGCCGGCAAGGGCATCCGCACCGCGCCCCGCGACGCGATGATCTCGCTCGCCACCCCGGAGGACCGGCTCGGCGCGGCGTTCGGCGTGCACCGCAGCATGGACACGGTCGGCGCGCTGCTGGGGCCGCTCATCACGTTCGTGCTGCTCGCCCAGATCGGCATGGTGCCGGGACCGATCTTCGCGGTGTCGGCGGCGTTCGCGGTCGTCGGGCTGATCGTGCTGGTGTCGTTCGTGCGGGAGCCGAAGGCCGAGAAGCCGAAGGGGCCGCGGCCGTCGTTCCGCGCGGGTCTCAACCTGCTCACCGACCGGCAGTTCCGCCGCACGACCATCGCGGCCGGCCTGCTCGGGCTCGCGACGGTGTCCGACGCGTTCGTCTACGTGCTGGTGCAGAAGGCCACGAACATCTCGCTGGGCTACCTGCCCCTGCTCCCGCTCGGCACGGCGGTCGTCTTCCTCGCGGCCGCCGCGCCGCTCGGGAAGCTGTCGGACAGGGTCGGGCGCTGGCGGATGTTCCTCTGTGGACACGCGCTGTTGCTGGGCGTGTACGCGTTGCTGTTCATCCCGGAAGGCGGGATGGGGATCGCGATCGCGGCCCTGTTGCTGCACGGGTTGTTCTACGCGGCCACCGACGGCGTGCTGTCGGCCAAGGTGAGCGAGACGGCGCCGGAGTCGCTGCGGGCGTCCGGGCTGAGCGTCGTGCAGACAGGTCAGGCACTCGGACGTCTCGTGTCGTCCGTCGCTTTTGGACTGCTCCTGCAGTACACGAGCATCTCGGTCGGCGTCACGGTGGCGCTGGCAGCGCTCACCGTGACGCTGATCGCCAGCTACGGACTCAACCGCGAGCAGCCAGCTTCTGCTTGATCGTCTCGAAGCCGTTCTTGCCCAGCACCTTCATGGCCGCGTTCTTCGCGGCCACGCGGCCGGAGTCGCGCATGAACCGGATCGGCTGGTCCACCAGCCGGTCCTGCGCCTTCGCCACGACACCCGGAGCGGTCACGTCGTCGAGCGAGTCGCCGAACGCCGCCCTGTAGGGCTCCGGCGAGACGAGACGGCCGCGCGTGCGGTTGGAGACGTTGCCGCCGTGCACGACCTGGAGCCACGCCGGCGCGCCGCCCAGCTCCACGACGGGGAAGTGCAGGTGCATCTGGTTGTGCCAGTGCGCCCAGCACGTCACGGGCTCGTCCCACGACTCGCGGACCGACACGAACGCGTTGTGCCGGTCGACGCGGTGGTAGAGGCCGCCCGGCGACTTGATCAGACCGTTGACCAGGTAGTACGCCGCCGTCGTGGTCGGGCGGGGTGCGGCGCAGAGGCGTTCCACGAAGTCGACGGCGAGACCGTCGTCGTTGTCGAGGTTCGTGGTGATCAGCTCGGAACCGGTGCGCGAGAAAAGCGACCGGATGTCCGATCTCAGCTCTTCCCGCGACACTTCCGCGCGGTAAACGGGCGTGTACGCGTCACCGTGCGAGGCGATTCTGTCCTTGAGCCATTGCGGTGATTCGGGGTCGAAATAGATGAGCCAACGCGTCCGTTCGTCCGTCTGCGCCAGAACCGATGGCAGGCAGTAGCGCTCGAACAGCGCAACGCGTTCGGTCAGCCATCCTTCCTTTGCCCGGACGTAACTTTCGGCGCCCTTCGAAGGCAGGTTGAAGCGCGTCAGGATGACGTGGTCGGCCATGACTCCCCTTACTCCGGTCATCGCCTACATCGCCTGATGGACCCAAAACGTTCCGCTAACGAATGCGCGCGCAGACCGATACCCAGGTTGTGCCAACGCTCCCCACGGTGGATGTCGTGATCCCCTGCTACAACTACGCCCATTTCCTGCCCGCCTGTGTCCGCAGCGTCCTGGACCAGCCCGGCGTGGACGTGCGGGTGCTTGTGATCGACGACACGTCATCGGACAACACGCCCGAGGTGATGGCCGAGCTGATGGCCGCCGACAAGCGCGTCGAGGGGTACCGGCACGAGGTGAACAAGGGGCACATCGCCACCTACAACGAGGGCCTGCTCGACTGGGCGACCGCCGACTACACGGTGCTGCTGTCCGCCGACGACCTGCTGGCGCCGGGAGCGTTGCAGCGCGCGGCCGCGGTCTTCGAGCAGAACCCCGGCGTGGGCATGGTCTACGGACGCGTCGTGTACTACAGCGACCACGACGCGTTGCCCAAAGTCGCACAGCTGCCGACGACGTCGAAGGTCTGGCGCGGCGAGGAGTGGATCGAGAACCGCTTCCGCAGCAGCCGCAACGTGATCTCCTCGCCGGAGGTCGTGGTGCGCACGAAGGTCCAGCAGCAGGTCGGCGGCTACCGCTCGGACCTCCCCCACGCGGGCGACCTGGAGATGTGGCTGCGGATCGCGGCCGTGTCGGACATCGGGTACGTCAGCGGCAAGCCGGGCGCGTACTACCGGGTGCACGAGAACTCCATGATGCGCACGACGTTCAAGTCGGTGTTCGCCGACCTCGAACAGCGGCGTGACGTGTTCGACCTCGTCGTGGAGCAGAACCCCGGCCTGCCGGCGCGCTTGAAGACGTTGGCGCGCAAGGCCATCGCGGGCGACGCGCTGTGGCGGGCGGTCCGCCTGCACGACCGCGACCAGCTCGACGGCACGGAGAAGGAGCTCCTCGACTTCGCCAGGGAGACCTACCCCGGCCTCGAGGAGCTGCCCGAGTACCGCGCTCTGCTGCGACGCCAGAGGTTCAGCCCCTCGTTCCTCAGTCGCACGCAACTCTTCCTCGCCCCGCACGCCTTCAAGAGGGCGAAGCTGTGGGTCGGGACCCAGCGGTGGAAGTGGCAGGGCGAGTGGTGAGCACGGTCGACCAGGACAAGGGACAGCTCGAAGGCAGGGTGTCGTCGGCGATCCGCTGGAGCGCGATCAACTCCCTCCTGCAACGGCTCGCCGCCGTCGGCATCAGCATCCTGCTGGCCCGGCTGATCGCCCCCGAGCAGTTCGGCGTCTTCGCGGTCGCCCTCGTCGTGCTCAACATCGTCCTGAGCGTCTCCGAGCTCGGCGTCAGCGCGGCGCTGGTCCGCACGAACGAGCCGGTCGAGGAGATGGCGCCGACCGTCACGACGCTGTCGCTCGCGTCGGGCGGTCTGCTCGCGTTGATCTGCGTCGTCGGCGCGCCGTGGTTCTCCGGCGCCATGGACGCGCCCGAGGCGACCGGTGTCATCCAGCTGATGTCCGTCGCACTGGTCATCGCCGGAGCGACCGCCGTGCCGGGCGCGATGATGCAGCGCAACTTCCGGCAGGACCACAAGTTCTACGCCGACACCGCCGCGTTCGTGGCGGGAACCGCCGTCGCCGTCGTGCTCGCGCTGATGGGGTTCGGCGCGTGGAGCCTCGCCTGGCAGCGGATCGCGCAGAACCTGTCGGCCGCGGTCATCATGTTCTGGCTCACGAAGGACCGGTTCCGGCCCGGCTGGAACCGTGAGCAGGCGGGCGAGCTGCTCCGGTTCGGCCTGCCGCTCGCCGGGTCGAGCCTGCTGATCTTCGGCGTGATGAACGTCGACTACATCGTCGTCGGCGCGATCCTCGGCACGGTGCCGCTGGGCTTCTACCTGCTGGCGTTCAACCTCGCGAGCTGGCCGGTGGCGGCGTTCTCCGCGCCGGTGCGCAGCGTGTCGCTGGCCGCGTTCTCGAAGGTCCGCGAGGACCCCGAGCTGTTCCAGAAGGCGTTCGGGCGCGCGCTGGGGCTCCTGGCGCTCGTCACGGTGCCCGCGTGCGTGTTGCTGGCGGCACTGGCCGAGCCGCTCATCCGCGTCGTCTACGGCGAGCGCTGGGCCCCCGCGGCGACCGCCCTGGCGTTGCTGGTGCTGCTCGGCGCGGTGCGGGTGGCGCTGGAGCTCGGCTACGACTTCCTGGCGTCCGCCGGCCGGTCCAAGGCGATCCTGTGGATCCACCTGGTGTGGCTGGGCGCGCTCGTGCCGCTGCTGGCGCTGGGAGCGCACCTCGACGGCATCCGCGGGGTCGCGGCGGCGCACGTGATCGTCGCCGTCCTCGTCATCACGCCCGCGTACCTCGTCACGTTCAAGCCGTACGGCATCCGCGCCGGCGCTCTCGGCGCACGGCTGCTGCGCCCGTTCCTCGGCGGCGTGCTGATGGTCGCCGTGGTGCTCGGGGTGCGGTACGCGATCGACAGCGAGGTGCTGCAGATCCTCGTGGGCGGCGCGCTGTCGTGCCTGGCCTACGCGCTCGTGGTGTTCCCGATGAGACACGAAGTCCTTGCCGTGCTGAAGAAGAGGGCCAACGCGTGAGACGCCTGAGGCAGGTCACGAAGATCGTCCGGGAGCAGGGTGCGAAGCAGCTCGGCGCCCGGCTGCTCACCGCCGCGTCCCGCCGGCTCGGCGTCGAGGGCGAGGACATGCCCGTCCGCCTGGAGGACGTGCGCCGCGCCGACGTCGACGAGCGCAAGCCCGTGCGGATCCCGCCGGTCCCGCCCGGTGGCCGGCTGACGGTCAACTGGGTGACCACTCCTCCGTCCAAGGGCTCCGGCGGCCACACCACGATGTTCCGGCTCATCCGGCACCTGGAGTCGGTCGGCCACACCTGCAAGCTCTACCTGTACGACACGTTCGGCAACACGGTCGCCGACCTCGAACCCGGCATCCGCGAGGCGTTCCCGTTCTTCCGCGGCTCGATCCACGACGTGGCGGACGGCATGGCCGACGCGCACGCGGTGTTCGCGACGGCGTGGATCACCGCCTACCCGGCGTTCAACGACCCGTGCCAGGGCAAGAGGTTCTACCTCGTGCAGGACTACGAGCCGTGGTTCTACCCGCAGGGCGGCCTGTACACGCTGGCCGAGAACACCTACCGGATGGGCATGCACGGCTTCACCGCCGGCCGGTTCCTCGCCGACAAGGTCCTCGACGAGCACGGCATGCCGGCCGACCACTTCGACTTCGGCTGCGACGCCGACCGGTACTCGCTGCAGGGCCAGGAGCGCGACGGCATCGTCTTCTACGCCCGGCGCAAGGCGCCGCGGCGCGCGTTCGAGCTCGGCCTGCTCGCGCTGGAGCTGTTCGCCGAGCGGCACCCGGACCTCAAGATCCACGTCTACGGCGAGAAGATCGGGCAGCTCGGGCCGCAGTTCGTCGACCACGGCCTGGTCACCCCCGACGACCTGAACGCGATCTACAACCGCTGCTTCGCCGGGTTGTCGCTGTCGATGACCAACGTCTCCCTGGTGCCGCACGAGATGCTCGCCGCCGGATGCGTCCCCGTGGTGAACGACGCGCACTTCAACCGCGTAGTCCTGGACAACGACCACGTCCGGTACGCGGCACCCACCCCGCACTCACTGGCGCGTGCTTTGTCCGAAGTGGTCACATCGCCGGACTTCGACGCGACCGCCCGCGCGGCCGCGTCCAGTGTGGAGGGACGTTCCTGGGATGCGGCAGGACTCGAGCTGGAGAAGGTGCTCGGCCGCGAGCTCGCCACGTGACCTGCGGCTACGTCACGGGCGAGGGCGAGGTGGCGTCCGGGATCAGGACCTCGGCGGGCTTCGAGCCGTCGGCGGGGGCGATGTGAACGGCGGGCAGCCGCGCGTCCTTGGGCACCGCGGCGAAGGCGACCTCGGTGTCGCTGAGCCACGTCGTCTGGTCGTCGATGCCCGCCGTGCCCGGCAGCCGCTTCTCCTCGTTCGTGGTGAGGTCGAGCACCGCGAGGTCCCACGGCCCGAGGCGGCCGATGCGCTTCTTGTAGGCGACCTTCGTGCCGTCCGGCGAAAGCGAGGGACACTCGGCATCGCGGCGCAGCGACGTGACGGACTTGCTCACGAGGTCCCCCTTCACCAACCAGGTGAATCCGCCACTCGCCAGGGTGGCGTAGAACGTGAGGTCGTTCTCCCCGACGGTCAGACCCCAGTAGTTGGCGTCACTCGCGGTGAGCGGGGCACCCTCCACTGTGGCCGCGAAGTGTTCGATCGACTCGACGGTCTCCCCCGTGCGGATGTCGAAGAACCCCGTCCGGGTGGAGAAACCGCCGGGCACGGAGTACGAGTCGCCGGTGACGAAACTGGTCCAGGAGACGATGTTGCCGGACTTCGAGACCTTCGCGCGGCTCGGGATGCCGGGCAGCGGGACGGTCTTCACCGGCTTGCCGTCGCGGCTGATCTCGGCGGCGTAGGAGGGGCCTGGACCGGAGAGCTTGAGGCAGACGCTCGTGCCCGCGGAGGTGTAGAACCGCTGGCAGGCGAGGTCCGTGGGGGTGCGCGCACCGCCCTCGGCGAGCTTCTCGACGCGGTTCTGCCCCCCGGCGAGGTCGACGAACAGCAGGTCGCCGGTCTTGGCCTGCGACACGGCCTCCGCGCCGGCCGGCTGCTTCGCGTCGGTCGCGGCCGACATGACATAAGCCGCCGTACCGCCGATCACAACGAGGATGGCCGCCACCGACACGGCCAGTCGTCGCACACGCATTCTGCCTCCTGGACTCCTCTCCTTCATCGCCGCCGCGCTACCGGCTGTAACAGTTGGCGGCTCACCCCGATTTTCCTGGTGGGCGATACCCTGCGGACAGTGCGTTCGCAAGACCGAGCCGCGGATCGGGGATTTTGATGGACTTCTGGGGCACCGTACGAGTGCTGCGGCGGCGGTGGTACATCGCCGTGCCCGCAGTGCTGCTCACCGGCGTCCTCGCCCTGTACGTCTACGTCACCGTTCCCACGCGGTACGAGTCGAGCGGCGTGCTGGTCCTCACCTCCCCCGCCGCCGGCGGCCGGTACTCGGAGAAGACCAAGCCCGAGGACGTGGTGAAGGTCAACCCGCTGCTGCAGTTCGACGGCAGCCTCACGACCACCGCGCAGATCCTGACGCAGGTGCTGGGCGACCCGAAGACCGCGGAAGAGCTGGCGGGCAAGGGATCGACGGCCACCTACACCGCGAACACCGGTCCCGTCGGCGGTCCGCTGCTGTTCATCTCGACCGAGGCCGACTCGGCCGAGTCGGCGGAGGGCCTCGTCGGCAAGGTGCTCGAGAAGACGGTGAACGAGCTCGCCGCGCAGCAGAAGGCGTTGAACGCGCCCGAGCAGACGTTCATCACCGCCCAGATCCTGGTGAAGCCGACCACGGCGTCGGCCAAGATCGGCGGCAAGGTCCGGTACGTGGGCGCGGCCACCGTCGTGCTGCTGCTGCTGACGATCGCGTCGACGTTCGCCGCCGACTCGATCATGAACCGGATGCGCAGGCGCAAGAACGACGAGACCGGCGACGAGCCGGAGTCCGAGGTGGACTCCCCCGCGCCGCCGCCCGTGCCGTCGCACGCCCCCGCGGCGCGACCGCAGCCGAACGGCAACGGCCAGGCCGCGCGGCCGCCCCAGGGCGTGCCGAACGCCCACCAGAAGACCGTCATCATCCCCGCGCCCAAGCCTCCGAAACCGGCATGGCCGACGAAAGACGACTGACGCAACAGCGCGCCGACGGCGCCACGCTCGTGATCTTCTACGTGGTGGCG
>NZ_DASVFL010000275.1:0-17111 GCF_036380075.1 Lentzea sp.
AGGGTCGTGTACGCCAGCACCACGAGCGCCGCGACGCAGATCGAGACCGGCAGCGGCCACCCGAGCAGCGCCTCGACGATCACGGCGAGCGCGAACAGGTTGATGCCGGCGATCAGGACCTGGGCGACGGCGAAGCTGATGGCGTTGACGAGGTGGGCCGGCTTGCCGAACCGGCGGCGCATGAACTCGGGAACGCTGCGCACTTTCGAGCCGTAGTAGAACGGCATCATCACCAGACCGAGGAACACCATCGCGGGGATGGCGCCGATCCAGTAGTAGTGCACCGTGGCCATGCCGTACTGCGCGCCGTTGGCCGTCATGCCCATGAGCTCGAGCGCGCCGAGGTTCGCGGAGATGAACGCGAGCCCGGTGACCCACGCCGGCAGCGACCGCCCGGACAGCAGGAAGTCGAGGCTGGAGGAGACGGATCGTCTCGCCATCACACCGATGCCGAGCACCACCACGAAGTAGAGGGCGAGCAACGCGTAGTCGATCGGCCCAGCGTCCAGTTTCAGGTCCGCCTCGGCCAACACCGACACCGACACCGTCCACCTCCCAAGTTCCAACAAAGTCAAACATCACCGACCAGGAGAGGACAGCACTCCAGGTGCGCGACGTCTTACCCCGCGTACGTGCACACCAAACCACGTGGTGATCCACAACGCTCGGCGGAAGCCGGATGCCCTGACGAATCCGGACAAAACACAACGAACCCCGCACCGGAGGTACGGGGTTCGTGCGGTCTTGGGGAAGTCAGAACAGGCGGAACTCGTCCGGCTCGATGCCGCGCAGCGCGTCGTAGTCCAGCACGACGCACCGGATCCCGCGGTCCTCGGCGAGCACCCGCGCCTGCGGCTTGATCTGCTGCGCCGCGAACACGCCCTGCACCGGCGCGAGCAGCGGGTCGCGGTTGAGCAGCTCCAGGTACCGGGTCAGCTGCTCGACGCCGTCGATCTCGCCGCGGCGCTTGATCTCCACGGCGACGGACCCGCCGCCGGAGTCGCGGCACATCAGGTCGACGGGACCGATGGGGGTCGGGAACTCGCGGCGCACCAGCGTCCAGCCGTCGCCCAGGGTCGTGACGTGTTCGGCGAGGAGCTTCTGCAGGTCGGCTTCGACGCCGTCCTTCTGCAGGCCCGGTTCGGGGCCCAGCTCGTGCTTGGAGTCGTGCAGCACCTCGTCGAGGGTGATGATCAGCTTCTCCCCCGCCTTGTTCTGCACCGTCCAGATGTCCGGGTCCTCGATCAGCCAGCAGGGCGGGCTCATCCAGTTCAGCGGCTTGTAGGCGCGGTCGTCGGAGTGGATCGACACCGAACCGTCGGCCTTGATGAGCAGCAGTCGCTGGGCCATGGGCAGATGGGCGGTGAGTCGGCCTACGTAGTCGACCTTGCAACGAGCGATGACGAGACGCACCGCGACAGGCTACGGGGTGTGTCCAGATTCCGGACGTTAGGTACGGTCCGTGCCGTGGAAAGCCTCGGCACCCGTCAGGTGTACGCAAACCCGTGGATGACCGTCAGGGAAGACCCGATCCGCCGCGCGGACGGCACTGAGGGCATCTACGGCGTGGTCGACAAGCCCGACTACGCACTGGTCATCCCGCTCGACGGCGAGCGCATCCGCCTCGTCGAGCAGTTCCGCTACCCGCTCGGCCTGCGCCGCTGGGAGTTCCCCCAGGGCACCGCTCCCGACCGCGCCGACTCCGACCCGCTGGAGCTGGCCGGCCGCGAGCTCCGCGAGGAGACCGGGCTGCGCGCCGGCAAGATGATCGAGCTCGGCCTGCTCGACGTCGCGCCCGGCATGACGTCGCAGCGCGGACGCGTGTTCCTGGCCACCCAGCTCACGGAGGGCTTCCACGAGCGGGAGCTCGAGGAGCAGGACATGCGGTCGGCGTGGTTCCCGCGGGCCGACTTCGAGTCGATGATCGCCAAGGGCGAGATCACCGACGCGCAGTCGATCGCCGCCTACACGCTCCTGCTGCTGCACGAGCACTCCCAGCCCTAGGTTTTGCAGCCCTAGCTCTGGAATGCCGCCCGGTAGGCGTTCGGTGAGGTCCCGGCGATCCGCTTGAACCTGTCGCGGAACGCCGTGGCCGACCCGAACCCGACCCTGCTCGCGATCAGCTCGACCGGGTCCCTCGTCGTCTCCAGCAGGTGCTGCGCCTGGCGGATCCTCGCCCGGTGCAGCCACTGCAACGGTGTCGTGCCCGTCTGCTCGCGGAAGCGCCGGTTCAGCGTCCGGGTGCTCATGTCGGCCTGCCGCGCCAGGTCCTCCAGGGTCAGCTCGCGCGCGGCGTGCGCCTCCATCCACAGCAGCAACGGTTCGAGCTCGCCGCCCTGGGGCGCCGCGGGTGGCGTCACGATGAACTGCGCCTGCCCGCCCTCGCGTTCCAGCGGCATCACGGCCAGCCGCGCCGCGTCGGCGGCCACCGCGGACCCGTGGTCGCGCCGGATCATGTGCAGGCACAGGTCGAGGCCCGCCGCGGCACCGGCGGACGTGAGGAACTGGCCGTTGTCGACGTACAGCACGTTCGGGTCGACGTCGATCTCCGGGTACCGCGCGGCCAGCCCGGCCGCCGCGAGCCAGTGCGTGGTCGCCCGCAGCCCGTCCAGCAGGCCGGTCGCCGCGAACACGAACGTGCCCGAGCAGATCGACGCGATCCGCGCGCCTCTCGCCGCGGCGGCGCGCAGGGCCTCGACCACCGGCGCGGGCACGACGAAGTCCTCGGTGTGGCCGGGCAGCACGACCGTGTCCGCTTCGGACAGCAACTCCAGGCCGTGCGGCACCTTCAGCTCGAACAGCTCCGACCTGACCGTCCTCTTGGGACCGCAGATCCCGATCTCGTAGAGCCCGGTCCGCCCGAACGCCTCGATCGGGACGGCGAAGTCGAACGGGATGACGCCGTCCATCACCACCACTGCCACCTTGTGCACACCGCCACGATAGCTGGCGAGAATCCGTTGGAACGTGGCATTCCAGCCAGTTCCGCCCGCGCACCGCCCCTCCTACGGTTTTGATCACCGAAGTGAGGAGATGGACGAAGTGAAGGCTCAAGTGGTGTTGTTCGACGGCTTCGACCCGTTGGACGCGATCGGCCCGTACGAGGCGCTGACCGCGGGCGGGGTCCAGGTCGAGCTGGCGTCCGCGGAGGGTGCGCGCGAAGTCCCCGCCGGCCTGGGTCTGCTGGCGCTCCGCGCCACCGCGCGACTCGACCCCGGATTGGACCTGGTCGTCGTCCCCGGAGCGGCTGCCCGGAACGAGGACGAGATCTTCGGCCTGCTCAGCGCCGCGGCGGGAACGATCGGCCCCGCGCTGGAGGAGAGGACCGCGATCCTGGCGACCGTGTGCGGAGGTTCGCTGGTGCTGGCGATGGCCGGCCTGATCGGGGGCCGCAACGCGACCACCAACCACCTCGGCCTGGACGCGCTCGGCTCGATGGGGGTGAACGCCCACCGCGTCCGCATCGTCGACGACGGTGACCTCGTCACGGCCGCCGGTGTCAGCTCGGGCGTCGACCTCGGTCTCTACCTCCTCGAACGCGAGGTCGGCGCCCGGAAGGCCCTGGAAGTGGAGGAGCTGTTCGCCCACGAGCGCCGCGGCACGGTCTGGAGCGCGGCGTGAGCAAGCTGTTCCTCTCGCTGCACGTCCTGGCCGCCATCATCGCCGTCGGCCCGGTCACGGTGGCCGCGAGCATGTTCCCGAAGGCGATCAGGGAGAACGGCAACCCCGAGCTGCTGCACCGGATCTGCCGCGTCTACGCGCTGATCGGCATCTCGGTGCCGGTGTTCGGGTTCGCGACGGCCGGCGTGATGGGCGTGACCGGCCACCCGTGGGTGGTCGTGTCGATCGCGCTCACCACCGCCGCCGTCTTCGTGCTCGTCCTCAAGGTCATCCCCGGCCAGGAGAAGGCCCTGAAGACCCGGAACGTCAAGCACCTCGCCCTGTACACCGGCATCTTCAACCTGCTGTGGGCCACGGTGACCGTGCTGATGATCCTCCGGCCGGGGTCGACGACCGGCGCCTAGCGGTCCGCCACCGGCCGCACCACGATCTCGTTGACGTCGACGGACTCGGGCTGCGAGATCGCGTACGCGATGGCGTCGCCGATCGCCGAGGCGGGCAGCGCGTTCTTGCGGTACTCCGCCATGAACGACGCCGCGTGGTCCTCGGTGATCGTGTCCGCCAGCTCGGACTGGGTGACACCGGGCGAGATCACGGTGACGCGCAGGTCGTCGCGTTCCTGGCGCAGTCCCTCGGACAGCGCCCACACCGCGTACTTGGTCGCGCAGTAGACGGCGGCCGTCGGCGTGACCAGGTGCGCGCCGATCGAGGCGACGTTCACGACGTGCCCGCCGCCGGTGAACAGGGGCAGCACGGCGGCGAGGCCGTTCAGCACACCCTTGAGGTTGACGTCCACCATGCGGTCCCACTCGTCGACCTTCAACGAGTCCATGAGGGACAACGGCATCACGCCCGCGTTGTTCACCAGCACGTCGACGTGGCCGTACTCGGCCACCGCGGCGTCCACGAAGGACTGGAAGGACTCGCGCGAGGTCACGTCCAGCGGGGCGTACCCGGCGCCGCTCTCGGACGCCAGCGCCTTCAACCGGTCCTCCCGCCGCGCACCGAGGAACACCTTGTGCCCGGCCTTGGCCAGAATCCTGGCCGTCGCCTCGCCGATACCGCTGGAAGCTCCACTGATCAGAACGACTTTGCTCATGGCCACAACACTCGGCGGGAAATCCCGGACCGACCAGGACACCGTCTGCCTAGGAGTGGCACACCCAGGCAGCCGGCGACCGCAGCACCTACGCTCGGAACCATGTTCGGCGAGTTCTTGAAAGCGCACCGCGCCAAGGTCAACCCCCGGGACGCGGGCCTGCCGAGCCACACCCAGCGCAAGGTCAAAGGCCTGCGGCGCGAGGAGGTGGCGGTGCTCGCGGGGGTCAGCGCGGACTACTACGCCCGTCTCGAACAGGGCCGCGAGACCAACCCGTCCGCGCAGGTCCTCGACGCCCTCAGCCGCGCGCTCCAGCTCGACACCGACGCGCGTGCGCACCTGCACCGCCTCGCCGGCGTCGTCGCGGAGGAGGGCCACACGACCGACAAGGTCAGTCCAGAGCTGCGGCAGCTGATCAGCGGCATGCACGACATGCCGGCGTTCGTGATGAACTCCTACCTCGACCTGCTCGCCACGAACGCGCTGGCCGACGCCCTGTACGAGCCGTTCGCGCCGGCCGACAACCTGGCCAGGATGACGTTCCTGGACCCCGCCGCCCCGAGCTTCTACGCGCGCTGGAACTGGGTCGCGCAGAGCACCGTCGGAAACCTGCGGCTGACGGCCGACCCGAGCTCGGCGCGCCTGCGGCAGATGGTCGCGGAGCTCAACCAGAACCCGGTGTTCCGGGAGCTGTGGGAGCACCACGAGGTGCGCGGGAAGACCCAGGACGCCAAGGAGTTCGTGCACCCGGCGGTCGGTCCGCTCAAGCTGACCTACCACTCGTTCGACGTGCGCGAGGCCTCCGGCCAGTTCCTCGTGGTCTACCAGGCGGAGCCGGGCCCGAACGCCGACGCGCTGAAGCTCCTCGCGACTAGTCGGGCCACACGGGAGGCCGCTTCTCCAGGAACGACGCCCGCCCCTCTGTGGCTGACGGCGACTGGGAAGTCTCGGCCATGACGTTCAGCGCGATCTCGTAGGCGTTGGCCTCCGGCCGGTCCAGCTGCGCGTAGACCGTGCGCTTGCCGATCGCCTTCGACGCACGGCTGCCGCGCGTCGCCCGCGCCAGCAGGTCGTCGACCTCGACGTCCAACGAGTCGGCGGGCACCGAGCGGTTGATCAGCCCCCACTCGACCGCCGTCGCCGCGTCGACCACGTCACCGGTGAGCACCAGCTCCATCAGCCGCTTGCGCCCGATCGACCTGGCCACCGGCACGGCGGGCGTGTGGCAGAACCACCCCGCCTTGCCTCCGGGCAGCGAGAACCCGGCCGTGTCCGCCGCCACCGCGAGATCGCACGACGCCACCAGCTGGCACCCGGCCGCAGTCGCCAGGCCCTGGACGCGTGCGATCACCACCTGCGGCACCGACTGGATGGTCTTCATCAGCACCGTGCACAGCTCCAGCAGCAGCCGCACGCCCTCTTCGTCCCGCGCGTGCACGTCCGCGAAGTCGTGCCCCGCGGAGAAGACAGGTCCCTCGGCGGCCAGCACGATGCCGGCCGCGTCGGACTCCCCTGCCTCGCGGAACGCGTCCAGCAGCTCGGTGAGGTGCTCGGCGGACAGCGCGTTGCGCTTGGCCGCGCGGTTCATCGTGATCCGGACTACCGACCCGTCCCGCGCAACGTCGACCATCCCGCGACAGTAGGGCCCTACGCGGGGGAACGCACCTCCCGGATCACGGTGACGATCTCGTCCATGATCTCGGTCAGCTCGTAGTCCTTGGGCGTGAACACCCGCGCCACGCCCCGCTCGCGCAGCTTGGCCGCGTCGTCCGGCGGGATGATGCCGCCGACGATCACCGGGATGTCCCCGGCACCGGCCGCGCGCAGCCCCTCGACGACCGCGGGCACGACCTCCAGGTGCGACCCGGACAGGATCGACAGGCCGACGACGTGCACGTCCTCCTGCACGGCCGCGGCCACGATCTGCGACGGTGTGAGGCGGATGCCCTGGTAGACGACCTCGAAGCCGACGTCGCGGGCCCGCACGGCGACCTGCTCGGCGCCGTTGGAGTGGCCGTCGAGACCGGGCTTGCCGACCAGCATGCGCAGCCGTTCGCCGATCTCCTCCCCGGTCGCGCGCACCCGGTCGCGCACCCGTGCGATCTCCGAACCGGCCTCACCGGACGCCGAGGCACCGGAGACGCCGGTCGGCGCGCGGTACTCGCCGAACGTCTCGCGCAACGCCTGCGACCACTCACCCGTCGTCACTCCGGCGCGCGCACACGCCAGCGTCACCTCGACGAGGTTCCTGTCGGTCTTCGCCGCCTCGCGCAACGCGTCCAGCGACGCCTCGGCCGCGGCGTTGTCGCGCTGCGAACGCCACTGCCGGATGGCCTCGACGGCGTGCATCTCGACGACCGGGTCGATGGTCTCGATGGCGTTCGCGCCCTCCGCCTGCAACGGCGACGGCTCGGTGGTGTCGAACTTGTTGACGCCGACGACCACCTCCTCGCCCGACTCGACCCTCCTGCGCCGGTCCGCCAGCGACGACACGAGCTGCGACTTCATGTAGCCGGACTCGACGGCCGCGACGGCACCGCCCATCGCCTGCACGCGGTCGATCTCCTCACGCGCACCGGCGAGGATCTCGTCCACCTTCGCCTCGATGACGGGCGAGCCGTCGAAGATGTCGTCGTACTCCAGCAGGTCGGTCTCGAAGGCGAGCACCTGCTGCATGCGCAACGCCCACTGCTGGTCCCACGGGCGCGGCAGGCCGAGGGCCTCGTTCCACGCCGGCAGCTGGATGGCGCGCGCACGGGCGTTGCGGGACAACGACACCGCGAGCATCTCCAGCACGATGCGCTGGACGTTGTTCTCCGGCTGCGCCTCGGTCAGGCCCAGCGAGTTGACCTGCACGCCGTAGCGGAACCGGCGGTGCTTCGGGTTCTCGACGCCGTAGCGCTCGCGCGTGATCTCGTCCCAGAGCTGGGCGAACGCGCGCATCTTGCACATCTCCTCGATGAACCGCACACCGGCGTTCACGAAGAAGGAGATGCGGGCGACGACGTCCCCGAACTTCTCCTGAGGCACCTGACCGGAGTCGCGCACCGAGTCGAGGACCGCGATCGCCGTGCACATCGCGTACGCGACCTCCTGCGCCGGCGTCGCGCCGACCTCCTGGAGGTGGTAGCTGCAGATGTTGATCGGGTTCCACTTGGGCACGTTCGACACGGTCCACGCGACCATGTCGGTGATCAGCCGCAGCGACGGCCCCGGCGGGAACACGTACGTGCCGCGGGACAGGTACTCCTTGATGATGTCGTTCTGCGTCGTGCCGGCCAGCGCAGACGGGTCCGCGCCCTGCTCCTCGGCCACGGTGACGTAGAGCGCGAGCAGCCACATGGCCGTCGCGTTGATCGTCATCGACGTGTTGGCGCCGCCGAGCGGGATCTGGTCGAAGAGCTGCCGCATGTCGCCGAGGTGGCTGACCGGCACGCCGACCTTGCCGACCTCGCCCTTCGCCAGCTCGTCGTCGGGGTCGTACCCGGTCTGCGTGGGCAGGTCGAACGCGACCGACAGACCGGTCTGGCCCTTGGCGAGGTTGCGGCGGTAGAGCGCGTTGGAGGCGGCGGCCGAGGAGTGACCCGCGTACGTGCGCATCACCCAGGGGCGGTCGCGTTCACGGTCAGCGGGGTACGGCACAGCAACCTCCCACAACGTCAGTTTCTCGGAGCGTACTGGCCGGTAACTGTCGTCGCGCGTGCGCTTGCTCACTGAATCGAGACCAAAAAGAGCATGATGAGGAGGTGACGGGCATCTACCAGACCGCGGTCGTCTTCGGCGTGCTCGCCTTGCTGGCGCTGGTGTTGCGGTACTTCGCGGGCAACGACAGACGCGCGGTGCCGGACCTCGACGGCACCGACTTCGGGTTGCTCAGCGAGGTCGCGCTCGTGCCCACGGAGGAGGCCGCGAACGTCCTCGTGCGGAAGCTGAAGACGAACGGCGTGCGCGCCACGCGTTCGCGGAACGCGCCCTACCGGATCATGGTGTTCCCGCAGGACGTGGCGAACGCGCACCTCGTTCTGAAGACCTAGCCGCTGACGCGCTCCACGTCGGCACCCAGCTTGCGCAGGTTCTCGACGAAGCCGGGGTAGCCGCGCTCGATGTGGAAGATCTCGTACACCTCGGTCGCCCCGTCCGCGCACAGCCCGGCGAGCACGAGCCCGGCACCGGCGCGGATGTCCGAGGCCCACACCGGCGCGCTTGACAGCTTCTCCACACCGCGGATCACGGCGTGGTGGCCGTCCGTGCGCGCGTCGGCGCTGAGCCGGATCATCTCGTCGATGAACCGGAACCGCGCCTCGAACAGGTTCTCGGTGATCATCGAGGTGCCCTCGGCGACCGCGGACAGCGCGATCGCGAACGGCTGGTTGTCCGTGGCGAAGCCGGGGTAGGGCAGCGTCACGAAGTCGACGGCCTGTGGCCGCCCCTCCATGACGACGCGGAAGCCCTCGTCCTCACCCTCGTAGACGGTCACCTCGGCGCCCGCCATCCGCAGCTTCTCCAGCACCAGGTCGAGGTGGTGCGGGTTCACCCCGCGCACCCGCACGTCGCCGCGCGTCATGGCGGCGGCGAAGCCCCACGTCGCGCCGACGATCCGGTCGCCGATGACGCGGTGCTCGGTCGGCTTGAGCTCGGTGACGCCGTGGACCGTGAGCGTGGACGTGCCGGCGCCCTCGATCTTCGCGCCCATCTGCGTGAGCATGAGGCAGAGGTCGACGATCTCGGGCTCGCGCGCGGCGTTGTCGATGACCGTCGTGCCGTCGGCCAGCACGGCCGCCATCAGGATGTTCTCGGTGGCCCCCATGCTGGGGAAGTCGAGCCAGATCTGCGCGCCGTGCAGCCCCTCGGCCTCGGCGACGATGCAGCCGTGCTCGATCCCGGTGGTCGCACCGAGCTTCTCGAGCCCGCTCTGGTGCATGTCCAACGGCCGCGACCCGATCGCGTCCCCACCCGGCAACGCCACGACGGCCCGCTTGCACCGCCCGACGAGCGGCCCGAGCACGCAGATGGACGCCCGCAGCTTGCCCATGGCCTCCGAGTCGGCCCGGTAGCTGAGCTCGGCGGGAGTCGTGATCCTCGCCACGTCACCTTCGAGCTCGACCTCGCACCCGAGGCTGCGCAGCGCGTCGGCCATCAACGGCACGTCGAGGATGTCCGGGCAGTTGGTGATGGTCGTGGTGCCCTCGGCGAGCAGGGCGGCCGCCATCAACTTGAGGACGCTGTTCTTGGCGCCGACGACATCGACTTCGCCGACCAGACGTGCGCCACCGTGTACCCGGAAATGCTCGCTCACGCGGCAATCCTACGTACGGCCATAGAGTGCCGGTCATGGCGGTGCATCTCACGAAGATCTACACGCGAGTGGGCGACGACGGCACGACCGGCCTCGGCGACTTCTCCCGAGTCCCGAAGACGGACCCGCGCATCGAGGCGTACGCGGACGTGGACGAAACGAACGCCTCCCTGGGCGTGGCCCTGGCCCTGGGCAACCTGGCCGACGACGTGTTCGAAGTGGTCCGCAAGGTCCAGAACGACCTCTTCGACGTGGGAGCAGACCTCTGCACCCCGATCGTCCCCGACCCGAAGTACCCACCCCTGCGAGTGACCCAGGCCTACGTGGACCGCCTGGAGAGCTACTGCGACACGTTCAACGACCGCCTGGGCAAACTGGACTCGTTCATCCTGAACGGAGGCACGCCAGGAGCAGCGCTGCTGCACCAGGCCCGCACCATCGCCCGCAGGGCAGAACGCCGAGCGTGGTCGCTGATCGAAGCAGACGCCGAACACACGAACGTCCTGACGGCGAAGTACCTGAACCGCTTGTCCGACCTGCTGTTCATCCTGGCGAGGGTGGCGAACCCGGACGGCGACGTCCTCTGGCAACCAGGCGAGAACGCGTAGCAGCAAATCAAGCGATGCCGAAGGCGAGCCGAAGAAACCCACGCACTTCCAAGCGAAGCCGAAGGCGAGCAGTCACCCCTGACGCCGATCAGAGCCGGTGAACCCACCCGTTCTTTGCGATTGGGGCTTGACTTTGGTGCGAGGTGCTACCACTCGTGGCTCGGGCGGGTGCGAAGCATCCGCCCTTTTCCGCCCGACCAAGCGCCTCGCAAGGGCCCCGAAGTCAAGCCCCAATCGCGGATCGTCGCGAAGCGGCGATGAACCCCGCTCTTTCGTCCGAGGTGCACGCCCACGCTGGAACAGGCACCCGCACGGCAAACGCAACCACGCTGGAACCCCAACAAACACAAAAAGGGCGCCCCCCAAAACCGGGAAGCGCCCCAAAAACCCTCAAGAAGCCCAAGGAATCGACCGCCCAGGCGGAGAAGCCTCCAACCAGGACAAGAACCCGGTCAAAGCATCCGGCCCCATGGCGATCTCAACCTCACCGGCCGCAGACCGGCACCGCAACACGGTCGCCCCGACGGGCATGGCGTAAGCCTCAGGCCCGGTGGGCTCCCGCCGGGCGTCGATCTCCAACCCGTCGCGGGAGATCAGCTGGTCGGGACCGGACCCGAGCGACAACACCCGGAACCAGGCGAACGAGTCGCCCCGGTAGTGCCCGACCCCGAGGTGCCACCCCCGGCCGCGGTCGTCGAACTTGCTGCGCAGGGCGACGTGCACCCCGCCCTCGCGCAGCAGCCGGACCCGGCGCCACGCGAAACAGGCGAGGACTACCACCGCCAGGACAAGGACCAGGCCGGCAATCTCGGTGATCCCCACGGCTTGGCCTTCGCGCCCGGTCTCAGGCCGACTGTTCCACGGCCCGCACGCGCGCTGCCGCACGTGCGCGCTCTGCGTCGTCCGCGTCCTGCAGCGCCGACCGCGCCGCGTTCACGTCGATCTCGTCCGCGAGGTCGGCGTCCTCCGCGAGGATCGAGACGCCCGTGCCGGTCACGGAGAGGAAGCCCCCGTAGACGGCCGCGGTGACCAGGCCACCGTCGGTCGTGCGGATGCGCACCACGCCACCCTCGACCAGCTGGCCGAGAACGGGCTCGTGACCGGGCAGGATGCCGATCTCGCCCTCGGTCGTCTGCGCCGAAACGGAAGTGGCCGTACCGGACCACAGGCGGCGTTCAACGGCGACCAGTTCAACGGTCATCTCGGCCACGCGTATCTCCCTCGTCGTCTGGAGTCGAACTGAGTCTAAACGGTCGCCTGACAACCTTGCCGCCCCGCCCGGTGTCAGTACCTCCGGACAACCGCCGAAGGGGGGACATGCGGGACTTCGAGGACTTCGTGGCGTTGCGCTCGCAGAGCCTGTTGCGCACCGCCTACCTGCTGTGCGGCGGCGACAGAGGTGCCGCTGAGGACATTCTGCAGGACGTCCTCATGAACATGTACGGCAAGTGGCGCCGCATCAGCACCTCGCCCGAGGCGTGCGCACGCGCGGCGCTCGCGAACGCGGCGGCCAACCGCTGGCGGCGGCGTTCCCGCAAGCCGGAGGCGCCGATGGAGCACGCGGGCACGCCGGCCACGGGAGGGCACGAACAGCGGGTGGTGGACGCGGACATCGTCGTGCGCGCGTTGGCGCAGCTGCCGAAGAAGATGCGCGCCGTTCTGGTGCTGCGGTTCTTCGACGACCTCAGCGAGGCCGACACCGCCCGCGCGCTCGGCTGCGGCGTCGGCACGGTCAAGAGCCAGACCTCGCGCGGGCTCGCCCGCATGCGGGAACTGATGGGTGAGCAGGTGTTGACGTGGAACTGAGGCAGGCGATGGAGGCCGCGACGGCAGACCTGGACGTGCGGCCGGGATTCGTGGGGGACGTGATGACCGGAGGACGCCGGCGGCACACGCGCAGACTCGTGACGCTGACAGCGGCGGTGGCGCTGCTGGCGGGCATGACGGCGGGGGCGGTGTTCTCGGGCTCCTCCGAACCGGTGCCGGTGGCCGATCCCCGTCTGACCGCGGCCACCGCGGGCGACCTGACGGGGGACATGGCTTTCATCAGCCAGGCGCTGGCGCAGTGGGGGCGGTCGAAGAACGCGGGCCTGAAGCCGTACGAGAACGTGACGGAGTTCACCGGGCCGCCGAACGTCTTCTGGGCGGGGAGCACCCCGAGCGGCCCGGCGGCCCTGATCGCGCAGACGGTGCGAGTGGGCGACGAGCCGGTGCAGCGGGTGCTGGTGGGTCTGGTCGCCGGAGGCGCGGTGGTGCAGCGCGAGCTCGACCGCGATCAGGAGATCGGGCTCTACCGGTTCGGGCCGGACGACTCGACCTATCTCGTGCTGGGCATGGGCAGCAGGGTGTTCTGGTCGGTGAACCCGGTGCGTGGCCCCGACAACCGGCTGAGCAGGACCTGGCGGGAGGCCGAGATGGGGCCGGGCGGCGTCGCGGTGGTCAGTGCGGCGCCGCAGGAGCGGCCGATCTTCGTCCGCGGCAGCACCGCGCCGCTGCCGCACGACTTCTTCTCGGATCCGCTGCGGGGCAGGTTCGCCTGGCGACCGGACACCGGTTTCGTGCCGCATCCCGGCCTCGGCTGGTCGGGTGAGCGGTGCGCGTCGGACGCCCCCGTCTCCGGCACGAGGTGGACACGGCAGAACGCCCCGTTGCCGAAGGCGGACCTGCAACGGCTGGGTCTGCTCGACTACGTGGTCGACTGGGACGCGGCCGGCGACTGGAGTGTCTGCGCTTGGCTGCCCGACGGCCGCTACGCCGAGGTGTTCGAGGCGTACGGCGAGCTGTACGGCGCGATCTACCGGGACGACGGCTCGTTCAGCGCGCCGCTGCTCGGTGGCAAGGCGGTCAAGGGCTCGCCGGTGGTGATGCCGCTGCCGGACGCCCAGGGCACGATCGTCGCCGACTTCGACGCCCGCATCGGACCGCAGGGACGCGATCACGCGTGGCTGGCCCCCGCGGGCACGAAGGAGGTGCTGGTGCGGCGCGGAGACTCGTCCACGTCAGTGGTGTTGCCCTAGTCGCCGTGCCACGAACGCCAGAGCGTCGCGTACGTGCCGTTCCTGGCGACGAGGTCGTCGTGCGACCCCAGCTCCACGACACGGCCCGCGTCGACGACCGCGATCCGGTCGGCGTCCCGTGCGGTCTGCAACCGGTGCGCGATCGCGATCACCGTGCGGCTCCCCCGCACGGCCGCGATCGCGCGCTCCGCATGTCTGGCCGTGGCCGGGTCGAGTGACGACGTCGCCTCGTCCAGCACCAGCGTGTGCGGGTCGGCGACCTCGACGCGGGCGAGCGCGAGTTGTTGCGCCTGCGCGGGATCGAGCTCCAGACCACCCGCGCCGAGCGGGGTGTCGAGCCCGTCCGGCAGGTCGTCGAACCACCGGGCGTCCACCGTCCGCAACGCCTCGGTGAGCCGTTCGTCCGGCGCGTCCGGGACGGCCAGCGCCAGGTTCTCCCGCAGCGTGCCGATGAACACGTGGTGTTCCTGCGTCACCAGCACGATCCGCTGCTCGCCCGCCGCGGCGAGGTCCGCCACCGGCACCCCGCCGACGTGCACCGACCCCTCCGCCGGCCGGTCGACGCCCGCGATCAACCGGCCCAGCGTCGACTTGCCCGCGCCGGACACGCCGACGATCGCGAGCCGTTCTCCCGGCTGCACCACGAGGTCGACGCCGTGCAGCACCTCGTGTCCGTCCACATAGGAATACCGGACGCCTCGCACCTCGATGAGGTCGTCCACCGGTTCGCGCACTGCCGGTGCGGGCTCGACGTCGGCCCCGATCCCCTCCACCCGCGCGAACGACGCGCTGCCGCGTTGCAGGAACTCGACCCACATCATGATGCGTTCCAACGGTTCCACGAGCCGCCACACGTACAGGCTCCCGGTGACGACGACCTCGATCCGGACGTCGTCGGTCGCGTAGACCAGGCCGCCGGCGAGCAACACCAGCGCGGTCGGCACCATGCTGACGAAGTTGATGACCGGGAACAGCACGTTCCGCAGCCGCAAGGTCCGCATCCGCGTGCCGTAGACCCGCGCGATCGAGTCGTGCGCGGTGCCCACCACCCGGTCCCGCAGACCGTACGTCCTGATCGTCCTGCTGCCCTCGCCGACGGCCGCGGTGATCTCCGCGACGTCGCCGTTCGCCTGGCTCTCCGCCAGGTAGGCGTCCCGTGCCCGCACCAGGTACCAGCGCAGCACCCAGACCACGAACGGCATCCCGACCAGCGCGGCCAGCCCGAGCACCGGGTCCAGCCAGAACGTCGCCGCGAACACGACCAGGAGGTTCACCACGCCGGTGAACACCTCCGGCACGCTGTCCCGCAATGCCTGCCCGACGACACCGACGTCGCTGGTGACGCGGGTCAGCAGGTCACCCGTGCTCAGCCTGTCGACCACCCGCGCCGGCAACGCCAGCGACCGCGCCACCGCCTCCTCCCGCAACGAGGCCAGGAACCTCTCCCCGAGCCGGATAGTCTGCACCCCGCTGTACCGCACCAGCAGCAGGTGGACGACCGCCGAACCGAGCACACCGAACGCGATGAAGTCCACAGTGGACACCGTCAGCGTGCCGTCCTCGACACCACCGACGATCTTGCCCAGCAGGTACGGCGCCACCAGCCCGGTCAACGCGGCCAACGACGTGAGCACCAGAACCACGACAACCGCACGCCGTTCACCGCGCAGCAACCGCACAGCCGCGCGCCGAACCTCACGCCGGTCGGCGATGGGCAGCCGCGTCACCGGTTCTCCTCCAGGCACACGACCTGGTCGGCCTGCCCCGCCCACAACGGCGACGACGACACGACCACGGTGGTCCGCCCGCAGCGAGCCTGCTTGACCCGCTCAGCCACCGCAGCCTCGGTCACCGCGTCGAGCGCCGACGTCGGTTCCACGAGCACCAGCACCTCAGGATCGCTGAGCAACGCCCGGACGAGTCGCAACCGTTGCCGCTGCCCGCCGGAAACGTTGCGCCCCTGCGACTCCAGATGCGAACCGAGCCCGTCCGGCAACGCCTCCAACACGTCCACCGCGGCAGCAGCCCACACGGCCCGTTCCACCTCAACATCGCTGTGCTCCCCCACCGACACAGCCTCAAGCACTGTCCCGGGGAACAGGTAGTCGTCGTTGTCAGCAACGACAACCTGACCAGGCACCCGCTCCACGGCCTCCCGCGCCGCAGCAGCGTTCGAGGACACCACCACGGTCAACACACCGGGCTTCACCTCGAAGACCGCAGCACCGTCGTCCTTCTCCTCGGGCCGCAACCTCAGCAGGTCGATCACCCGCCCCGCCGACACCAACGCCCGCGGAATCATGTCCGCCCCCTCGACGAAGAAGCTGACAGGCACGATCAACGTCCCGACGTAGAGGTAGACGGCGACCATCTCCTCGATGGTGATGTCCCCGCTCACCGCCATCCGAGCCACGATCCACGTGACAACCCCGAGGAACAGCGTCGGCAGCCCCCACAACACCTGCACCCAGCTGAGCCACACGGACACCCGGTACCCGTCCCGCAACACCTCCCGAGACCCGCTCCGGAACCGCTCCTCGAACGCCGGCTTCCCCCCGATCCCGGACAACACCTTCAACCCGGCCACGATGTCCCCGGCCCGAGAACTCAACTCCCCCTGACTCTGCCGATACCCGGCCTCAACCACGTGCAGCCGCCGCAACACGGGCGCCGTCACCAAAGCCAGCACCGGCACACCCAGCAACACCACAACAGCGACAAGCGGCGAAATCCGCACCAACAACACCGCAGTAACCGCATAAGCCACCACGGCCCCCACCCCAGGCCCAGTACTGGTGAGCGCGTGAGCAATCCGCTGAGTGTCACCGTTCTGCAGATACGTCAACTCCCCGGCAGACAACTTCCGCCGCACCACCCCACCAAGCCGGGTGACGTGCTCCACCACCACCTGAGCCGTCCGCAACGCAGCATCAGTGCGCACCAACGTCATAGTCCGATGCCGCGCAATCCCAACAAGCGCCAACACCCCCACAACCACGACAAGGGCCCCACACCACCACCCCAGCGCCACCCGGTCCCCACCCCGCAGCCCCTCCTCAATGGCCTTGGAGATCAGGTAGGGCGGCACCACCAGCCCACACATCCACAACGACCCCCACCACGCCCCGGCAAGCACCCGCCGGCGCTGCACAAGCACCAACCACCACAGGTACCGCCAAGGCGAACGGGTGTCAGGACTCCCAGGATCGACATAGGGCGCATGCAGGGCCATAACCCGACCCTGCCACCCCCCAACGCAAGACACGACCGATTTCGCCGAGCCCCGCACGCGAAGCCGAAGGCGAGCCGTACAAACCCCCGCACCTCCAAGCGACGCCGAAGGCGAGCCGTCACTCCTTACGCCGATTAGAGCCGGTGAACCCACCCGTGGTTTGCGATTGGGGCTTGACTTTGGGTGCGAGGTGCTACCACTCGTGGCTCGGCCGGTCGCGAAGCGTCCGGCCTTTTCC
>NZ_DASVFL010000276.1:0-19713 GCF_036380075.1 Lentzea sp.
AGGACGTTGATGTCGTAGAGCGACGCGTACTGCTCGGGCGTGAACGCCTCCGCGGGGCCGGTGACCATGTGGCCGGCGTTGTGCACCACCACGTCCAGGCGGCCCTGCTCCGCGATGATCGCGGCGATCGCGGCGTCGGCCGACTCCTGCGACTGCACGTCCAGCTCGACGGCGTGCACGTCGGTCTTCCCGGCCGACCCGAACGCGGCGAGCTCGGCGACGGCGGGCGCGTTGCGGCCGGTGGTCTCCCGCATGCCCGCGTAGACGGTGTGGCCCGCGAGAGCCAGCTCGCGCACTGCCAGGGCGCCGAAACCACTGGACGCGCCCGTGACGACGATGACCTTGCCCATCAGATGATGCCTCCGTTCGCACGAATGGTCTGACCGTTGATCCAGCGCGCGGGGCCCGCGAGGAAGGAGACGACCTCGGCGATGTCGCCGGGTTCTCCGATGCGCTCGAGCGGGGCCTGCTTCGCGAGGGTGTCGATCGTGTCCTGGTCCTTGCCGTCCAGGAACAACGCCGTGGCCGTGGGGCCGGGGGCGACGGTGTTCACGGTGATGTCGCGGCCGCGCAGCTCGCGGGCCAGCACCAGGGTCAGCGCCTCGACGCCGCCCTTCGACATCGCGTAGGCGCCGTACTGCGGGAAGCGCAGGCCCACGACCGAGGACGAGACGTTGATGATGGCGCCGCCCTCGCGCAGACGACGAGCGGCCTGCTGCGACACGACGAACGTGCCACGCGCGTTGGTGCGCATGATGCGGTCGAAGACGTCGAGGTCCAGGTCCGCGACGGTGCCGAGCGGCATGATGCCCGCCGAGTTCACGACGACGTCCACGCCGCCGAAGGTCTCCTCGGCCAGGTCGAACGCGGCCGCGACGGCCGTCTCGTCGGCCACGTCGGCCTGGGCGGCCACAGCCTGCCCACCGGCCGACTTGATCGCCTCGACGGTCTCGTCGGCCGCCGTCTTGTTGCCGGCGTACACGATGACGACGGCGGTGCCGTCCGCGGCGAGGCGCTCGGCGGCCGCCCGTCCGATGCCCCTCGATCCGCCGGTGACGATCGCAACGCGGGTCATGTCCATCCTCCTAGCTGCTGTTTCCGTCGTTAACGCTCTCAACGTATCACCGATATCGAATCACCGCTACCGCGATTGTGTTATCGTTGTTACATGGACACGAGGGAGCGTCTGGTGCAGGCCGCGGCCGACCTGCTGGTCGAAGGTGGCAAGGAAGCGGTCTCCACGCGCGCCGTCGCCACGGCCGCGGGCGTGCAGGCGCCGACGCTCTACCGGCTGTTCGGCGACAAGGAGGGGCTGCTCGACGCCGTCGCCGCGCACGGCTTCGCCGGCTACCTGTCGTCGAAGCACGCGATGGGCGTGAGCGGGAACCCGGTCGACGACCTGCGCCGCGGGTGGGACCTGCACATCGGCTTCGGGCTCGAACGGCCCGCGTTCTACCTGCTGATGTACGGCGAGCCGCGCAAGCGAGAGGCGCGGCAGGAGGCGGACGCGATGCTCCGCGAGATCATCGGCCGCATCGCGTCGGCCGGGCGGCTGGCGGTCCCGGTCGAGCAGGCGGCGCGGTTCGTGCACGCGTCGGGCCTGGGCGTCGTGCTGGCGCTGATCGCCACGCCCGAGGACGAACGCGACCTGGGTCTGATCACGTTCACGCGCGAGAACGTCATCGGCGCGATCACGACGGACGCCGCGCCGGACGAGCCGACGGACATCCCGAGCAGGGCGATCGCGCTGAGGGCGGCACTGGAGGAGGACCCGCCCGCCGTGTTGTCCACGGCGGAACGGGCCCTCCTGGCCGAGTGGCTGGACAGGGTCGCGAAGTAGCGGCGTCTGCCCGGTGGGTCAGGCGTTCGGGTCGAACGCGATCCCGGCCGGCTTGGCGCTGCTGAGGTTGGAGTTGAACGCGCCGTCCTTGATCGCGAGCGACGCGCTGCCGAAGTTGGCGTTGACGAGGATGTCGCGCACCCCGGCGGGGAACCGGTTCCAGCTCACGAGGTCCGGGTACTGGTAGACGCCGTAGTGGTTCTCGGCCAGTTCACCGTTGCCGGCGAGCCGGAAGCAGTGCGTGCTGGCCCCGTCCTTGTGGTAGATGATCTTCGGGTGGGTGCCTTCCCACTGCACGTTGGCGCGCGGGTGGGTCTTGTACTTGCCGTGCTCCGACGTCGAGACGTACTGGGCCACGTCGTTCTGCACCCAGACGACCACGTGCTCGATGTCGTGGCGGTGGCCGCAGCAGTCGAGCAGCGGCACCGCCTGGTCCTTCTCGAAGTACAGGTCGTACAGGTAGGCGCACCAGCCGTTGTTGCACTTCGAGCGGCTGTAGGAGTTGGTGTTGTCGAGATCCGACTTGTCGTGGCAGTTGCCGTTCAACGCGCCGGAGTTCTTCAGGCCGGGCGCGACCTGACCGGTCGGCGAGATCGCCGGCGTCGGGTAGCAGCCGTCACCGTCGTAGTCGAAGGCCGGCTGCCACCTGCCGTCGGCTTCCTCGTGGTTCGCGGGGATGGCCTGGGGCGGGTCGGCGAGGGCGATGCCGGGGAACAGGGCCGTGATGAGCAGCGCGCCGGCGAGCGCGGACAGGAGTTTCTTCCTCAACGTGTGGCCTCCGGGAGCAGCAGGGAAGTGGAGAGCCTTGCGAGGCAGAAGGTGGTACATGAACCGTGTTCACGTCTAGGTGCTTCGCCGAATCTTTGCCGGACCGGGAAATTAACATCGCGCGAACGTGGGAGATCATGTCCTCACCTGCGTGTTCGGCGAAGATGAGGGGTGCTCCCGAACGGGCTGCCGAGCGTGAGTCGCAGCTAACAGAGACCCCGGCGTGCATGTTCATACATCGTCGTGCATACTTCTCAGCGTGTCCAAGGTGCTCACTTCACTTCCCGCCGGCGAACGCGTCGGCATCGCCTTCTCCGGTGGTCTCGACACGTCCGTCGCGGTCGCGTGGATGCGTGAGAAGGGCGCGGTGCCGTGCACGTACACCGCGGACATCGGTCAGTACGACGAGCCCGAGATCGAGACGGTCCCCGGCCGCGCCGGCACGTACGGTGCCGAGATCGCGCGTCTGGTCGACTGCCGGTCGGCGCTCGTCGAGGAGGGGCTCGCGGCGCTGGCGTGCGGCGCGTTCCACATCCGCTCCGGTGGCCGCGCGTACTTCAACACCACCCCGCTCGGCCGCGCCGTCACGGGCACCATGCTCGTGCGCGCCATGCTCGACGACGACGTCCAGATCTGGGGCGACGGCTCCACCTACAAGGGCAACGACATCGAGCGGTTCTACCGCTACGGCCTGCTCGCGAACCCGTCGCTGCGGATCTACAAGCCGTGGCTCGACGCGGCGTTCGTGACCGAGCTCGGCGGCCGCAAGGAGATGTCCGAGTGGCTGCTCGAGCGCGACCTGCCGTACCGGTCGAGCGTCGAGAAGGCCTACTCGACCGACGCGAACATCTGGGGCGCGACGCACGAGGCCAAGTCGCTCGAGCTGCTCAACGAGGGCATCGAGATCGTCGAGCCGATCATGGGCGTCAAGTTCTGGGACCCGTCGGTCGAGATCGCGACCGAGGACGTCACCATCGGCTTCGACCAGGGCCGCCCGGTCACCATCAACGACAAGGAGTTCGGCGACTCGGTCGACCTCGTGCTGGAGGCCAACGCCATCGGCGGCCGCCACGGCCTGGGCATGTCCGACCAGATCGAGAACCGCATCATCGAGGCCAAGAGCCGCGGCATCTACGAGGCGCCCGGCATGGCGTTGCTCTACATCGCCTACGACCGCCTCGTGAACGCGATCCACAACGAGGACACCGTCGCCGCCTACCACAACGAGGGCCGCAAGCTCGGCCGGCTGCTGTACGAGGGCCGCTGGCTCGACCCGCAGTCGCTGATGTTGCGCGAGTCGCTGCAGCGCTGGGTCGGCTCCGCGGTCACCGGCGAGGTCACGCTGCGGCTGCGCAGGGGCGACGACTACTCGATCCTCGACACGTCCGGCCCGGCGTTCAGCTACCACCCGGACAAGCTGTCGATGGAGCGCACCGAGGACTCGGCGTTCGGCCCGGTCGACCGCATCGGCCAGCTCACCATGCGCAACCTCGACATCGCGGACTCGCGCGCCAAGCTGGAGCTCTTCGCGGGCCTCGGCATGGTCGGCACCCGCCAGTCGGCGCTCATCTCGGCCCAGGTCGAGCCGACGAAGCTGATCGGCGACGTGCCGGACGGCGGCGCCGAGGTCATCGCCTCGCGCGGTGAGGTCTCGGAGACCGACGCGCTGCTCGACGCCGCCGCGATCGAGTCCGGCACGGACTGACGCCCGGCGGTGTGGCCGCGGACGTCAGGTCTGCGGCCACATCGAGTAGATGACGTTCTCCGTGTCGGCGCACACGACCTGCGGCATGGCGCCCTCGGCGACCTGGTTGCACGACAGGGTGCCGATCTCCACCGGCGGCAGGCCGGTCTTCGGCTCCCGGCGCTCCGCGTAGTAGTCGAACAGGACCGCCCCGGCCTGGTCGCAGTTCAGCCGGCCCTTCGGGGTCTCCATCACGACGGCCAGCATCGGCTTGCCCAGCGCGCCGGTGAACGGCTTGTCGCAGTACTGCGCGGGCAGGCCCTCGTAGTGCTCCGGCGGCACCCCGTCCAGGGCGGTCGTCCCGTTCTGCTTGGTGGCACTGGGCGTGGGCGTCTGCTGCCCGCTCGTCGTGGCGGGGGACGACTTCGTCTCCGAGCCGGTGCCGGAGCCGGTGACCTCCGAGGTGCAGCCCGCCGTGAGAACGGCGAGCAGCACGGGCGCGATCAAGAACCTCATGACTGCGGGGTCGGTGCGGACCTCGCCGTCGTTACTCCGATCCGGTACCCGCTGGGGCCTGTCCCGTGAGTCCGTTCGATGAGAGTCACGGTCGAGAGACCCGCAGGCGCCGTTCCCCGACGGTGTTCGAGCTGGTCGAGGAGGAACCCGAGCCCTCGGAGCAGGTCGAGGTCTACGAGCCGTCGGGGAACGACGTCGAGTGGGAGTTCGGCGGCGAGGGCAACCTGAACGTCCTCACCTGCCCGCAGGACGTCCGGCACCCGGTCACCGTGCACGTCGGCTGAGCACCGCCACCCCGGCCAGCAGCACGAGCAGGAGCGCGGCGAACCACGTCATCACCGTCGTCGGTGCGAAGGAGCGCGTCGCCAGTCCGATCGACACGGCCGGGACGCTCAGACCGGCGTAGGCGATGAAGAACAGCCCCGCCAGCGCCTCGCCGCGCTTCCCGGGCGCCGCCATCGCCGCGACCGCGCCGACCGACGCCTTGAACTGCACGCCCGCGCCGACACCGGCGACGGCGCCGCCGACGAGGAACAGCGGGAAGCTCGTCGCGTCCATTCCGGCGACCACGAGCACGATGCCGACCGCCTGCCCGCCGAGGCCGAGCGCCCGGCGGGCTCCGGCGGTGAGGCCGCCGGTCACGGTCTGCGCGAGCGCCGCGCCGCCGAACACGGTGAAGACGACGAGCCCGGCGAGCGTCCGCGACGGGTGGTGCAGCTCGCCCGCGACGAAGCCGGGGGAGACGGACGTGAAGACGCCGAAGACCGAGAACGCGGAGATCGCGCCGGCCGCCGCGGCGAAGTAGGCCCTGCGGTCGCCGTGGCCGGCGCTGATCCGCTGCGGGCGGTAGGCAACGCGTTGCCGCACAACCGTTTCCGGCGTCAGCGCCACCGCGATGACGGCGACGACCAGCAGCACGGCGAGCACGACGTACGGGGTGCTCAACGGTGCCGGGGCGTACTGCGCGAGCACTCCGGCCACCAGCGCGCCGACGCCCAGGCCGCCGATGTTCGCGGCGGTCGAGACGATCTCGAACCGCCGGGGCGACGCACCGGGGCGGTGGCGGGTGTGCAGGTCGTGCAGGAACGCGGTGGCGGTCGCGGCGATCATGCCGACGCCCAGGCCGTTGACCACGCGGGCCGCGACCAGCACCGGCAGGGAGGTGCTCGTGAGGAACAGCAGCGCGGACACCAGTTCCAGGCCCAGCGCCGGGATCAGGACGGCCTTGCGGCCCACCCAGTCGGAGACGTGCCCGGCGAGCACGAGGCTGATCACGACGCCGATGGCGAACGCGCCGAAGACGACGGTGACGTCGAACGTGGAGAAGCCCTCGCGGGCGACGTAGAGGGGGAACAGGGGAGCGGGGACGGTCGAGTACGCCATCGCGATGAGGAACGTGGCGGCCACGGCCCAGAAGCCCCTGCCGTGGTGCTTGCTGACGACGGGCCGGGTGACGGGTGTTTCGACGAGCACGGACATGCCACCACAGTGCGCGCCTCGAACTATCTCGTCCAACGAAAGTTGCTGCTGGTGATCATCGATTTCTGAGATGCTCGCTGGTGTGGACCTGCGTCAGCTGGAGTACTTCGTCGCCATCGCGGAGGAAGGCACCTTCACCCGCGCCGCCGCCCGCGTGCACGTCGTCCAGTCCGCCGTGTCGGCCGCCATCAAGACCCTCGAACGCGAGCTCGGCGCCACCCTGCTCGACCGCAACTCGAAGCGCGTGCAGCTGACCGGCGCCGGGGAGGCGCTGCTGCCGAAGGCGAGGGCGGTGCTGGACGCGGTCGCGGAGGCCAAGGACGCCGTGGCGCAGGTCGAGGGCGGCCTCAGCGGCACGGTCCGCCTCGGGATGCTGACCGCGATGACCCTGATCGACCTGCCCGCGGTGCTCGGCGAGTTCCACCGCCGCCACCCCGGCGTGCTGGTCCGCACGAGCGCGGCGACCGCCGGGTCGCTGGGTCTCGTCGAGCAGCTGCTGGACCGCCGGCTCGACCTGTCGTTCGTGTCGCTGCCGGGGGAGGTGCCGGACGGGATCGTCGTCGACGAGCTGGCCCACTCCGTCATGGACCTCGTCGTGCCGGACGACCACCCGCTGGCCGCCCGGTCCGAGGTGTCCATCGGCGACCTCGCGGGCATGGACTTCATCGACTCGCCGCTGGGCTACGGCAACCGGGCTGTCGCGGACCGGGCGTTCGCGGCGGGCAGCGTGCCGCGCCGGGTGACGCTGGAGATCTCCGACATCTTCACCGGCGTCGACTTCGTGCGGAACGGGCTCGGGATCGCCCTGCTGCCCGGCTACATCCTGCGCGGCGCGAAGGGCGTGACGACGCTGGAGGTGACCGGTGCGGACCTGCGGTGGCCGTTGGGCCTCGCGCGCCCGGCCGGCCGCACACCGAGTGCGGCGGCCAGGGCGTTGATCGCGGTGGTGCACGAGGTGTTCAGGACCGCTTGAGGCTCACCGCGCGCAGAGGAAGCCGGCCGCGGCGTTCTGGTCACCTCCCCGGTAGCGGGGCCAGGCCGGGTACTCGCACAGCGGACGGGTCCGGTTGTGCGCGAGGTCGGTGACGACCTGGCGTTCCGGCGACCGTCCCTTCTCGGCCCAGCGTTCGAGCGCCGTCAGCGAGTCCCACCCGGCGGCGAGCGCCGGTGCGCCGAAGTTGGCGTGGTTCGCGCCGGGCACCAGGTAGTAGCGCAGGAAGTCGCGGGTCGACGGGCCGGCGATGTCGCGCACCCGCTCGTAGAAGTCGTTGGTGGAGCGGTGCGAGACGAGCTCGTCCGCGGAACCGTGCAGCAGCAGGAGCTTGCCGCCGGAGCGGGCGAACGGGCGGAGGTCGGCGTCGTTGCGGTCCATGACCTCCGAGAGGTCGCTGATCCGGCCGAGCCACCTCCCCGGCTGCCGCGGGTCGACGTCGAGGGAGCTGTGGGACGGGTCGCGGGTGAGGAAGTACTTCACCCACTGGTCCCAGTACTGCATCCCGTAGCCGGCCGTGACCGGCATGGGGTTCGCGGGCGCGGTGGTGCCGAAGCCGAGGAACGGCGTGCGCATGTCCGCGCCGGACAGGAACGGGAAGCCGGGGTACCCGGTCTCGCCGCTGGCGACCCGGTAGGGCCACCGGAACGGCGTGGACATCGCCCGCACGGCGTCGATCTGCGCGTCCGACAGGCAGGTGGGACCGGTGTCGGCGCCGCCGGGACAGCGCAGCACGCGCGGGTCGAAGGTGCAGCGCGGGTTCGAGACGATGCCGTCGGCGACCCCGTCCGCGCCGTCGCACGCGGCGATCACGCCGGTGTACAACAAGGTTTGCTTGTCCGGGCCGGGGAACGCGCCGGGCCGGGCCAAAACCTGCGTGAGGTAGCCGAGGTAGAGGCCCTCGGCGAGGTTGTTCCACGCGGGGAACGCCGAGATCACGCCGTCGAACGTCCGGGGCCACCGCTGGGCGGCGATCAGCGCCTCCCGGCCTCCCGTCGAGCCGCCGGCGAAGTACGTCTCGGCGGGAGTGCGCCCGTAGGCGTGCCGGATCAGGAACAGGCTGGCGTCATGGGTTTTCTTCAGCGCGTCACCGGCGGAGAAGTTCTTGACCGCCTCGTCGTTCACGCCGAACGACCCGTCGAGCGAAGGAACGGCCGCCGGACCCTGCTGGTGTCCGGAGTCGCTGGCGAACGTCGCGTACCTGCGGGCCAACGGCGCCGGGGCGTCCGCGGCGGCGAACGGCACGTTGCCGGTCACGGCGGGGATGGTGCCGTTGTAGCCGCCACCGCCGAACATCAACCCCTTGCGGTTCCAGTCGTCCGGCAGCGCGACACGCATCTTGATCGCGGGTGCGGCCGGATCGACGGGGGAGATGTCGGCGTCGACCTGGCAGTACCGGACCGTCTGTCCACTCACGACGGCGGAGGTCGTGACCGCCGCCGTGACGCGGCCGCCGGTGGTCGGCAGGCTGATCACCGAGGCGGGGATCGTCAGCTCGGACAACGACGTGCACGACGGCGTCGTGCGGGGCGAGGTGGAGGCGAGGGCGGGCTGGGCGCCGAGCAGCAGGACCGCGGCGGCCAGCACGGCGAGACGACGTGTGCTCACGGGTGCGGGCCCTTTCAGCGGTAGAGGTGCGTGCCGGGGACGGCGTGCGGGTCCTCGCGGACCTCGGCCGGGTTCGTCTCCGGCAGGAACCACGCGCTGACGAACGTGATCATCCCCATGAGCGTGATGTACCCGGCGACCGGGAGGGTGCTGCCGGTCTCGGCGATGAGCGCGGTCATGAGGAACGGCGTGCCGCCGCTGATGATGATCGCGGACAGCTGGTACGACAGCGACGCGCCCGAGTACCGCACGTTGGGCGCGAACAGCTCGCCCAGGAAGCTCGCGATCGGGCCGTAGGTGAGGCTCTGGAAGACGAAGCCCACCACCACGGCCACGAAGATCAGCGGCAGCGACGCGGTGTTGACGAGCCCGAAGTACGGGAAGCCCCACGCGGCGACACCCAGACCGCCGATGAGGATGAGCGGGCGCCGCCCGATCTTGTCGGACATGTGTCCCGACCACGGCATCACGGCGAGCATCGCCACGGAGCTGAGCAGCACCACCGTGAGCAGCCCGTTGCGGTCGAGCTTCAGCGACGTGGTGCCGTAGTTGAGCAGGCCGGCGATGCTGACGTAGAAGAGGCTGTTGGTGGCCGAGAGGATGCCGCAGGCCAGCAGGATCGTGCCCCACCTGTCGCGCAGGACCTTCGCGAGGGGAGCGCGGACGACGGCGCGTTCGGGCCGGGCCACCTCCTTCTCCAGCGCGCGGAACTCCGGCGTGTCCTCCACTTTGGACTGGATGTAGAGCACGACGCCGAACATCACGATGCTGACCAGGAACGGGATCCGCCAGCCCCAGCTGAGGAACGCGTCGTTCGGCATCAGCCCGCTGGCGGCGATGAAGATCAGGTTCGAGATGATCACGGCGACGGGGACGCTGGTCTGGCCGAACGTCCCGGCGAAGCCGCGTTGCTTCGGACCGGCGGACTCGGTGAGCAGCAACATGATCCCGCCCCACTGGCCGCCCGCCGCGAGTCCCTGCAGGAACCGCAGCGTCACGAGCAGGATCGGCGCCAGCGCCCCCACCGCGGACGCGGACGGCAGGCAGCCGATCAGGAACGTCGCCCCGCCCATCAGCGCCAGGCACGTGACCACGACGGGCTTGCGGCCGTACTTGTCACCGAAGTGCCCGGCGAGCACGCCGCCGACCGGGCGCGCCACGAAGCCCGCCCAGAACGTGCTGAACGCGAGCAGGGTCCCGGTCAGCGCCGAGGACTGCGGGAAGAACACCTTGGGGAACACGAGCGCGGCCGCGGTGCCGTAGAGGAAGAAGTCGTACCACTCGATGGAGCTGCCGATCAGCCCGACGGTCAGCAGCTTCCGGAAACCCCGTCGCCGCACGGGGGATTGCACGGACTGTTCGTCGGGCTGGGCCAGAGGGGTTGCCATACGTGCCGCCTTCGTCGATGAACCGGCAGGTGATGACGGCCAATGCTAGGGCGGGGCCACGCGGCGGTTGAGGTGCGGATCACACACGCCTCATGCTGGTTCGGTGGCACTTTCCTCCACCGGCGACTGGGGAAGAATGACCTGGATGAGCATCGACCCGAGCGACGAACCGGACTCGCACGCGCTCGTGCGCCGGCAGCGCGAGCTGGCGTCGTTGTACGCGACGGCCAAGTCGCTCACGGCGCTCGGCGAGCTGGACGACGTGCTGCAGTCGATCGTCCGCCACGCCCATGACCTGATGGGCACGGACTTCACGTACCTCTCGCTGGTCGCGGACGGGCGGCTGTCGGCGAAGGCGGCGGAGGGCACGATCTCGGCGGCGTTCCTCAGCGCGACCATCCCGGCGGGCGTGGGGCTGGGCGGGAAGGTGCTGGCCACCCGGCGGCCGCAGTGGGTGAGCAACTACGCGGCGTCGCGGCTCATCGACCACGACCCGAACTTCGACCGGCTGGTCGTCACCGAGGACCTGGTGGCGTTGCTCGGTGTGCCGCTGGTGATCCGGGACGAGGTGGTGGGCGCGCTGTTCGCCGCGGACCGGTCCGAGCGGTCGTTCCACCCCGGCGAGATCGCGTTGCTGAGCGCGTTCGCCGACCACGCGGCCGTGGCGCTGGACAACGCCCGGCTGTACGAGGAGAGCCGGACCGCGTTGCGGGAGCTGCGCGAGCACGTGGCCGTCGTCGAACGGGCGCAGGCGATCCACGAGACGCTGACCGGCGTGGTGCTGGAGGGCGGTACGCCGGCGGACGTCGCACAGCTCCTGGCGGGTCAGCTGGGCGGCACGGTCACCGTGCTCGACCGGGCCGCCGGGCACCGTTCCGGCCGCGTCACGACCACCGTCGACGCCGGGGGAGTCGCGCACAGCGTGGCCCCGATCCGCGCGGGCGACAGCTACCTCGGCGCGCTGTCGTGGAGCAGGGAAGCGGTGCCGGAGCGCGGGGTCTCGGACGACATGGACCTGCGCACGCTCGAACGGGCCACGCACATCCTCGGCCTGCTGATCCTCAAGGAACGCGCCGTCGCCGACGCCAGCGAACGGCTCAGCGGCGAGCTGCTGACCGAGCTGATGGTCGGCAGTCCCGGCATCAGTCCCTCGCAGCGCTCGCGCGCACAGGCCCGTCACATCGACGCGGACCGGCTGAACCTGGTGCTGGTAGCCGACTCGTCCACGTCGTCGTCGACGGAGCTGGCGCGGCACCTGCACGACATCGCCAGGGACTGCGGGGGACTCGCGGGCGAGCACCTCGGCCGGGCCACGGTGATCGTGCCCAGCACCGACGACGACCGGACCGCCGCGGAGGTCCACCGCCGGCTCAGGCGCGCGGTGGGAGGGTCCGTGGCCGTCGTGGGGGAGCGGGCGGTGAACCACGACTGGGCGCGCGCGTTCTCGCTGGCACACCGCTGCGCCGCGGTGATGCGGGCGATCGGGCACACCGACCGCGGCGTCACGACCGGCCGGTACGCCCTCTACGCGGTGATCTTCGACGCCGAACGGGTCCGCGAGCTCGACCGCTTCCTGGACGCCTCGGTGGGCCCGCTGGTCGACTACGACCGGCGCCGGGGCACCGATCTCGTCGGCACCCTCAGCGCCTACTACGACCACCGCGCGAACGTCGCCGCGACGGCGCGCGCGTTGCACGTCCACGTCAACACGTTGCTCAAACGGCTGGACCGCGTGAGCGACGTCCTCGGCGCCGACTGGCGCGCCGAGAACGACCTGGAGCTCCAGCTGGGCTTACAGCTCTACCGGCTGCGCGACCTGGGCTGAGCTGCGCAGGGCGATCTTGGACAGCTTGCCGGTGCCCGTCTTGGGCAGCGCGGTCCGGAACACGACCTCGTCGGGCAGCCACCACTTCGCGACGACCGGCGTGATGTGCCGCAGCAGGTCGTCGCCGGTGGCGGTGCTCCCGTCGCGCAGCACGACGTAGGCGACCGGCCGTTCGCCCCACCTCGGGTCCGGGCGGGCGACGACGGCGACCTCGACGACGTCGGGGTGCGAGGTGAGGGCGCTCTCCAGCTCGACCGAGGAGATCCACTCGCCGCCGGACTTGATCAGGTCCTTCATCCGGTCGACCAGGCGGATGTAGCCGTCGCCGTCGATCGTGGCGAGGTCGCCGGTGCGCAGCCAGCCGTCGTCGGTGAAGCTCTCGGCCGAGTCGACCTGGAAGTAGCCGCCCGCGACCCACGGCCCCGCGACCTGGAGCTCGCCGACCGCCTCGCCGTCGCGCGGCAGCTCCACGCCCGTCTCGACGTCGGCGATCCGCAGGTTCACCAGCGGCAGCGGCTGGCCCTGCGCCGCCCGCACCGCGACCTGCTCCTCCTCGGAGAAGTCCCGGTGCCGGGAACGGGTGCCGCCGATCGTGCCGACCGGACTGATCTCCGTCATGCCCCACGAGTGCGTGATGGGAACGCCGATCGCGGCGCGGTAGGTCTCCGACAGCGCCGGCGCGATCACCGAGCCGCCGCCGAGCAGGAACCGCGTGGCGCCCAGGTCGTGGAAGGCCAGCTGCGGCACCAGGCTCGTCCACACCGTCGGCACGGCACCGGCGACGGTGACCCGTTCGGTCTCCATCAGCGTCAGCAGGTGGGAGGGCTCCGCCGACGGGCCGGGCAGGACCAGCGAGGCACCGGTCATCATCGCGCCGTAGGGCAGGCCCCAGGCGTTGGCGTGGAACATCGGCACGATCGGCATCACGACGTCGCTCTCGCGCAGGCCGATGAACCCGGCCGCGAGCGTGCCCAGGCAGTGCAGGACGGTCGACCGGTGGCTGTAGAGGACGCCCTTGGGCGGCCCGGTCGTGCCGGAGGTGTAGCAGAGGCCCGAGGCCAGGTTCTCCTCCGCGAGCGTGAAGGTGTCCTCGAACGACCCGGCGAACGGCTCGGCTTTCGCAACCAGCTCGTCGTAGTCCAGGACGCGCGGATCGTCCGGGATCTCCACGCCGCTGTCGTCGGGCAGCACGACCCAGTGCCGCACCTTCGGCATCCGGCCGGCGCTCGGCCAGATCCGGGGGAGGAGCGCGCGGTCGACGAACACGACGTCGTCCTCGGCGTGGTTGACGATGTACTCGAGGTGCTCGGCGGACAGCCGGATGTTGATCGAGTGCAGCACCCGTTTGGTGACCGGTACCGCCAGGTACAGCTCCAGGTGGCGGCGGGTGTTGGTGGCGAACGTGGCTACGCGGGCGCCGGTCGGGATGCCGAGGTCGTTGAGTGCGGTGGCCAGCCGTCGTGTTTGGCTGGCCACGTCGGCGAAGGTGACTCGCTTCTCGTTGGCTGTGATGACCTGCTTGTGCGCGTGGAGGCGCTCGGCTCGCTCCAGGATGTGCGCGATGGTGAGCGGCCTCGGTTGCATCAGCCCGTCCATGGGGTGTGACAGTAGGGTGGGTTTCGGGTGGGGGAGAGGGAGGAAAGTTCCACTTGTTCTCCTGTTGTGGCGGCGATTTCTTCCACGGGGGTGGGTGGTTGCGTTGCCGTGATGGGTGCCTGTTTCAGGCGCGGGGCTCCGCCCCGGACCCCGCCAACTGATCAAAGACCGGCCAGCGCCGTTCGCGGGTTGATGGCACGCCTGTTGGGTTGGGCGGCTTGCTGTTGCGTGCGTGGTGCGGCTCGTGACGGGACCACCCCACCGGAACCTCCTGTTTCAAGCCAAGGCACTCCTCAGGCGCGGTAGGCCTCGCATGCCAGGGTGATCAGGTCCGTCAGGTGCTGTGGTGGCTGGTCCTTCCACCACGCCAGCCAGACCGCGATCGGTGGTGCGTCCACGACGGCTCGGTAGGCGACGCCGGGGCGTGGGTTGAGGCTTGCGGTGGCCTCTGACGTCATGCCGACGGCTTGTCCGGCCGCGATCAGGGTCAGCCACTCGTCGACGCTGCTCGTGTTGCGGACGACTGCCGGTGCCTTGCCCGGTTGCCACAGGTCCAGGGTTGTTGTCCCGGTGCGGTCGTCCACGGCCAGTGAGTAGCGGGCGAGGTCGGCCAGTTTGAGCGAACGCTTGCGCGCCAGTGGGTTGTCCGTTGCCACCACGCCGTAGCGGCGTTCGGTGCCCAGCAGGGCCGTTTCGAACCTTGGGTCGTCGAGGGCTCTGCGCACCACGGCTACGTCTGCGGTGCCCTCGGCCAGGCCCGCTGTCAGCGAGTTCGACTGGACGAACACCAGGGGCAGGCCGGGGTGTTCGCCTGCCCAGGCCTTCTGCACGCGCCGGGTGTGCTTGCCCAGTGCGGCCCAGGCGTAGCCGATCCGCAGTTCGGTCAGCGACTGGGCGGCTATCCGGTGCAGGTGCGCGACCTCGTCCAAGACTCGGCGGGCGCCTTCGAGGACCTGTGTGCCGACGGCGGTGAGTGCGACGTGTCGAGTGGACCGTTGCAGCAGTCGCACGCCGAGTGTCGCTTCCAGTGCGGCCACCGAACGGGAGACCGACGCCTGTGTGAGGTCGAGTTCCCGTGCCGCGTCGGTGAACGTGCCCGCGTCGACCACCGCCACGAACGCCCGCACGTGTCGCAGATCCATGCGTCCAGCGTATAGGTCACGCGGCTCATGCATTTCCCGTATCGATGCTCCGGGCGCAGGGTGGGTGTCATGAAGAGCATCAGCGGGTTCGCGACGATGACCGCCAGCGCGGCCAGCAACCAGCTCGGCGCTGCCGTGGGTGCCCACGCGTTCGCGTCCATCGGGCCCGCGGGGGTCGTGGCCGTGCGCCAGTTCGTGGCCGCCGCGGTGCTGCTGCCGGTCGCCCGGCCGGACGTCCGCAGGTTCACGTGGGCGCAGTGGTGGCCGACGATCGCGCTCGGGCTGGTGTTCGCGACCATGAACCTGAGCCTCTACATGGCGATCGACCGCATCGGCCTCGGGCTCGCCGTCACGCTGGAGGTGCTCGGGCCGCTGGGCGTCGCGCTGGCCGGGTCCCGCACCCGCCGGGACTTCCTGTTCGTCGTGATCGCCGCCGTCGGCGTGTACGTGCTGGTGCTGCCGGGGCCGAGCAGCGACTACCTCGGCGTCGGGCTCGGGCTGCTCGCGGCGGCCTGCTGGGCGGCGTACATCCTGCTCAACCGGCTGGTCGGCGCGCGGCTGCCCGGTCTGCAGGCGCCCGCCGTGGCGACCGCGATGTCGGCGACGCTCTACGTGCCGGTCGCCGTGCTGCTGGTCCTGAACGGGCAGCTGACCGGGATGTCGGTCCTGTACGCGATCGGCGCCGGGGTGTTCTGCAGCGTCGTGCCGTACGCCGTCGACGTGATCGCGTTGCGGAAGGTGCCCGCGCGGCTGTTCGGACTGGCGATGAGCGTGCACCCGGTGCTGGCCGCGCTCGCCGGGCTCGTGGTGCTGGGGGAGCGGCTGGAGCTCCACCACTGGGCGGGGATCTTGCTCGTCGTCACCGCCAACGCACTGGCTGTCACTTGCTCTCAGTGGTCTGGATCACCTACCGTGCAGAAGGAAACGTGAATCCAATTCACTTAGCGGGGTGTCCATGCGGACGAAAGTCTTGACGGTGGTCGCCGCACTCGTCGGTGCGGCGCTGGTCAGCGGCCCGTTCGCGTGGGCGGAACCCGAGCCGTACCTGGTCGGCAGAGGCATCTCGGACGTCACGGGCCCCGCCGCCGAGAACGGCATGATGGGCTACTCCAAGTTCGACCAGAAGACCTCGGGCATCCACCAGCGGCTGCGGTCACGGGCCTATGTCGTGGTGGACCGGGCCACCGACAAGCGCGTCGCGTACGTGAACGCCGACCTCGCGATGATCTTCCGCGCGGTCCAGGAGGGCGTGCTGACCAAGCTGCAGGCCAAGTACGGCAGCACCTACACCCGCGAGAACCTGCTGCTGTCGGCCACGCACACGCACAGCGGCCCCGGCGGCCAGTCGCACAACCTCGCCTACAACCTGTCGATCCTCGGCATGCAGCCGCAGGCGCTCGCGGCCGTGGTCGACGGCATCACCGAGTCGGTCGTCGAGGCCCACGAGGACGTGAAGCCCGGCTCGATCAGCCTCGGCGTCGGCGAGCTCACGAACGCCTCGGTCAACCGGTCGCGCGTCGCGTTCGACCGCAACCCCGACAAGGGCTTCTTCCCGGCCGGGATCGACCCGCAGATGACCGTGCTGAGGTTCCGGCAGTCCGGCGCGGACGTCGGCGCGATCAGCTGGTTCGCGACGCACAACACGTCGGTCACCAACGCCAACACGCTGATCAGCCCGGACAACAAGGGTTACGCCGCCTACCAGTGGGAGCACGACGACAAGGGCGTGCGCTACCTGGACGACACCGCGGGCTTCGTGGCGGCGTTCCCGAACACCAACGCCGGCGACATGTCGCCGAACCTCAACCTGAAGCCCGGGTCCGGCCCCACCGAGAACGAGTGGGAGAACGCCCGGATCATCGGCGAGCGCCAGAACCGCAAGGCGCAGGAGATCTTCAACGGCGCGCAGACCGCGATCGGCGGAGGCGTCGACTCCCGGATGCGGTTCGCGGACATGTCGGCCGTGCAGGTCGACAGCCGGTTCACCTCCGACGGCAAGGCGGGCACGACGTGTTCCGGTGTCGTGGGCGCGTCGACCATCGCGGGGAGCGTGGAGGACGGCCCGGCGATCCCCGGTTTCTCCGAGGGCATGCAGTCGCCGTGGAAGAAGCTGTTCGAGCCGTTGCAGATGGAGGTCCCGCAGTGGCTGCGGGACTGCCAGTTCCCCAAGGCGTCCCTCGTGCCGACCGGCCTGATCGGTGCGACGCCGAACATCGTGCCGCTGCAGATCGTCCGGATCGGACAGTTGCACCTCGTCGCGGTGCCGGGCGAGGTGACGATCACCGCGGGTCTGCGCATCCGCAAGGCCGTGGCTGCCGAAGCCGGTGTGCCGGTGCAGAACGTGCTGATCCAGGGCTACTCCAACGACTACAGCCAGTACATCACCACGCCGGAGGAGTACGACTCGCAGCAGTACGAGGGCGGGTCGACCCTGTTCGGCCGCAACACCACGCCCGCGTACCAGCAGGAGTTCGGCAAGCTCGCCGCGTCGATGAGGTCCGGTTCCGCGCTGCCCGCCGGTCCGAACCCCGGCAAGCCGCCGTTCACGGAGATCAACCTGCAGACCGGAGTCGTGCTGGACGACAAGCCCGCGGACAAGAAGTACGGCGACGTCCTGAGCGCGCCCAAGTCGTCCTACGCCCGCGGTGAGACCGTGACGTCGGTGTTCGTGACCGGGCACCCGAAGAACAACCTGCACCGCAACGGGACGTTCCTGGAGGTGCAGCGGCAGGTGAACGGCCAGTGGGTGCGCGTGGCCGACGACGGCGACTGGTCCACGCGCTACAAGTGGGAACGCGTCGGCATCGCGTTCTCGAACGCCACGATCACCTGGCAGATCCCGGCGGACACGCCCGCGGGCACCTATCGGATCGTGCACCACGGCGACGAGAAGTCCGGATGGACCGGCAGGATCACCGGCTTCACCGGGGCGACGGCGGGCTTCACCGTCGGCTGACCTCCCCGCCCGCCGCGACGGCGAGGTCAGGGCCGAAGGCGGCCGCGGGCGTGTACGCGCCGGGCTTGCCCTCGCCCCTGGCCAGCCGTGCCGCGACCTCCGCGGAGACGTCGGCGGTGAAGTCCATGGCCTCGCCCGTCTTCAGCCAGGCCTCGCCCGTCGTGCCGTCGGGCCAGGTGGCGGTCGCGTGACCCCACGAGTGCGTCCGGGGCATCGGCGCGGCCTCGGCCTTGATCCCGGCCAGTCGTGTGGTGACGAAGCGGCGCACCGGTCCGAGCGCCACCAGCCGTCCCGCGACGGGCAGGGCGGCCCGGAGCGCGGGTGCCGCCGGCATGATCGCGGTGGCGGCGGTGACGTCCGGCGCGCCGGAAGCCCGTTGTGCCGCCAGCAGTTCGGCGGTGGGCGCCTCCGACGTCGTGGCCCGCTCGCCGTCGGGCAGGAGCAGGTTCCTGGCGTTCGCGCCGAGGCGTGACCTCATGAGCGTCCCGTCGCGGTAGCGGCGTCCGCCCGTGACGAGGACGCCGACGATCGACGCGGCCAGGGCGGTGCCCAGCAGTCCTTCCTCGACCGCCACCGACGCCACCGCGTCGACCCGCACGCCGGCGGGCACGGGCCTGCCCTCGCACAGCGCCACGACGGCGGCTTCCGTTGCCAGGACGCCGAAACCGGCGCCGGTGACCAGGGTGCTGCCGGCCTTCGCGGCCTCGTCGTGCAGGCCGAGCAACCGCGGCACGGACACCAGGTCGTTCGCTTGGTCGAGGTAGTGCCCGCCCGCGGCGACGCAGGCGCGGGCGATGGTGGTCGCGGTCTCGGCGTAGTCGCCGATGGTGTTGATGACGACCGACGGCCGGCCGTCCTCGATCGCCTTCGCGATGCGTTCGGCGGTGTCCGCGATGACGACTCGCCGTCCCACGCCCATCTCGCGCAGCCGTGCGCTTTCCCTGCCGACCAGCACCACGTCCTCGCCCCGCTCTAGCAGGCGGGGAACGACGGCGCGCCCGACGCGTCCGGTGGCGCCCAGGACCCAGATGCTCATGATCGTTCTCCTCTGTGATGTCTCACTGTGTCGTCACCACGCTAGCACGGGTGACGGCACACTGAGACATCACTTGCTAGGATGGGCTGTGGCCAGGTGGGATCCCGGAACCGAAGACCGTCTCAGGCGAGCGGCGCTCGACCTGTTCGCCGAGCACGGGTACGACAACGTGACCGTCACGCAGATCGCCGAACGCGCGGGCATCACGCGGCGCTCGTACTTCCGCTACTTCCCGGACAAGCGCGAGGTGCTCTTCGGTGGCTCGGAGCAGCTGCCGCCCGCGCTGGCCGCGGCGGTGCGCGCCTCGGACGAGAAGTCGTTGCCCGCCATCGCCCTGGACGCCGTGCGCCGGATCGGCGTCCTGCTCGTCGAGCGTGTCGACCGCACCGCCGAACGGCGCGCGGTGATCGCGTCGAGCCCCGAGCTCCAGGAGCGCGAACGCACCAAGTCCGCCGCGATCATGGCCGCCCTGTGCGACGCGCTGGCGGAACGCGGTCCGGCGGACGAGGCCCGGCTCGTGGCGCGGCTGGTCGCGGTGTGCTTCCAGGAGGCGATCGAGCGGTGGATCGACACGGGGGAGGACTTCGGCGCGTGCCTGGACGCCGTCGTCTCCTCCGTCCGGTCGACCGCGGCGCTATTCCCGTCGTCGGTGAGGCAGTGATTACGTTGTGCACGATTTAATCGCGCGCTAGCTTCATGGCATCCGGCCTCACCGAAGGAATCTGAATGACCGTGTCAAGCCACAGCAGTAGCGGGCTGGGGCGCGGCCGGGGTGAATTTTCGGCCGTCGCGCAGCAGCGCCCAGAGCACGTCGACCAGGCGGCGGGCCAGGGCGAGCAGGGCCTGGGTGTGGATGAGTCGTTCACCGCGTTTCTTGTCGTAGA
>NZ_DASVFL010000277.1:0-5282 GCF_036380075.1 Lentzea sp.
ACTTCAGATCTCACGCGAAAAGCCCCGGTGTGCGCACACCGGGGCTTTCGTGTTGTCCGGCCGCTGTGCTTGGTGGCCGCTGCTTCGCAGACGGCGGCGGCTCGTTCGCCATTGGCGGGACGTTTGTCGGTCATCCGGCCGACGCGAACTCGCGTCCCTTTGCGCGCGCCGATCCGTGCCCGTCCGATCCCCATTCCGCCAATAGAAATAACGCCCGCGGGACCGGGAGCGTGCCCCGCACAAGCGAAACCGCCGCCTCCCGCTCCCGATTCGTTGCCCGAGGCGAACTTTTCGGAAGCGGGGAGACGGCGGCGGGGAACGCCTCAGGGGCGGGGGAGCGCGGTGGCCAGGTAGTGGGCCGACACCAGGGTTGGCCAGCGCGAAGGCGAGTCCGAAGTGGACCAGCTGCCGAACGGCCTGGTGAACGCGAGCACCCAGGTGCTGCCCTTCTTGCAGGGGAACTCGTCGAGCCTCAGCCCGCCCAGCTCCGCCAGCGTGCGCACCACCGCCGGGATCACGCCGCCCTGCGAGCAGACGACGGCACGGCCCTCCTGGGCCGCCACCTCCAGCAGGCGCACCAGGCCCGCGTCCGGGTCGGGCCAGTAGCCCTCCTCCGACAGGCGGTGCTCCTCGACCACCTCCACGGCCAGGTCCTCGGCCACGCCCCGCACGGTGTCCGCGCAACGGACCCTGGGAGCCGTGTGGACGCGCGTGGGCGACCACAGCGGGAGCAGCGAGCGCAGTGCCGCCGCCTGCCGCCGGCCGGCGTCTGAGAGGGGACGCAGGTCGTCGTCGCCGTTCCACTCGGACCGCTTGCCGGCCTTGGCGTGCCGCACCAGCAGCACGAGCAGCAGGTCGGCGGGCAGGCGGTCGAACTCGGCGAGCACCTCGCGGTCCGGTTCGTAGGTCAGCAGCTGCGCCGCCTCGGCGACCGGCAGCCACCGCAGGACGTCCACCTCGTCGTTGGCCGCGAAAGAACCGGACTCGGCGCGGGCGGCGTAGTAGTCGACCGTTTTGGACGTGCCCTTCACCGAGTACGACACCTGCCGCAAATGGCGGCCGAGAACGCACGAGAAGCCTGTTTCCTCTTCCACCTCGCGCACCGCGCAGGCGGGAATCGTCTCCCCGGGATCGAGTTTGCCCTTCGGCAGGGACCAGTCGTCATAACGCTGGCGGTGCACGACCGCGACTTCGACGTCACCGCCGGCGTCGCGCCAGAGCACCGCCCCAGCAGCTTTGATCACCCAAGAGCTCCGTGCTTGTGGAGAAGTTCCATCTGGTGGTCGCGGACGGTCGACCCGTCCGACGGCGAGGCTTCCCATTCTCCGTCGGAACGAAGCACCCAGCAGCGCGTGTGCGGGTCGAGCGCGGACTCGAACATCTCGCCCAGCTGCTTGGTCAGCCGCGGGTCCGCCACCCGCACGGCGACCTCGACGCGGCGGTCCAGGTTGCGGTGCATCATGTCCGCGCTGCCGATCCAGTACTCGTCGCAGGCGACGAAGTGGAAGACCCGCGAGTGCTCCAGGAACCGGCCGAGGATCGAGCGCACCCGGATGTTCTCGGACAGCCCCTTGATGCCGGGCTTCAGGCCGCAGATGCCGCGCACGACCACGTCGACGGGCACACCGGCCTGCGACGCCCGGTACAGCGCGTCGATGACCTGCTCGTCCACGAGCGAGTTCACCTTGATCTGCACGCCCGACTTCTCGCCGGCCTGCGCGCGTTCGATCTCGCCGTTGATCCGGTCCACGATGCCCTTGCGCACGCCGTAGGGAGCGACCAGCAGCGTGCGGTACTCGTCCTGACGCGCGTAGCCGGTCAGCACGTTGAACAGGTCCGTGAGGTCCGCGCCGATCGTCGGCTCCGCGGTGAGGATGCCGACGTCCTCGTACAGGCGCGCCGTCTTCGGGTTGTAGTTGCCGGTGCCGATGTGGCAGTAGCGCCGGATCGTCGAACCCTCCTGGCGCACCACGAGCGAGGTTTTGCAGTGCGTCTTGAGGCCCACCAGGCCGTAGACGACGTGCACGCCCGCCTTCTCCAGCGTGCGGGCCCACTTGATGTTCGCCTGCTCGTCGAACCGGGCCTTGATCTCCACCAGCGCCACGACCTGCTTGCCCGCCTCGGCCGCGTCGATCAGCGCGTCCACGATGGGCGAGTCGCCGGAGGTCCGGTACAGGGTCTGCTTGATGGCCAGCACGTGCGGGTCGGCCGCGGCCTGCTCGATGAAGCGCTGCACCGACGTGGAGAACGAGTCGTACGGGTGGTGCACGAGGACATCGCCCTCGCGCAGGGTCGCGAACACGCTCTTCGGCGTCTCGCGCTCACCGAACGCCGGGTGCGTCGCCGGCACGAACGCCGGGTCCTTCAACGTCTTGCGGTCGATGCCGTAGAGCTGCCACAGGCACGACAAATCGAGCAAGCCGGGCACCGTCACGACGTCGTGCGGGTCGACGTCCATCTCCCGCAACAACAGTTCGAGCATGTGCTCGGTCATGTCGTCGGCGACCTCCAGGCGCACCGGCGGACCGAACCGGCGCCGCGCGAGCTCGCGTTCCAGCGCCTGCAACAGGTCCTCGTCGCGGTCCTCCTCGACCTCGAGGTCCGCGTTGCGCGTGACGCGGAACGCGTGGCACTCGATGACCTCCATGCCCGCGAACAGCTCGCCCAGGTGCGCGGCGATGAGCTCCTCCAGCGGCAGGAAAGTCGCCGACGAGGACGACCGGTCCGCCTCGACGCGGACGAGGCGCGGCACGTTGTCCGGCACCTTCACGCGCGCGAACCGCTCGCCGCCGCCCTCGGGGTCCCGCACGGTCACCGCGAGGTTCAGCGAGAGCCCGGAGATGTAGGGGAACGGGTGCGCGGGGTCGACCGCGAGCGGCGTCAGGACCGGGAACACCTGCTCGCTGAAGTAGTGGGAGAGCCTCAACCGGTCGTAGTCCGTGAGGTCGCCCCACGTCACGATGCTGATCCGGTGCTCTTCCAGACCGGGCCGGATGTGGTCGAGGAACGCGCGGGCGTGCTGCTCCACGAGCTCCTGCGAGCGCTTGAAGATCGACACGAGCTGCTCGAGCGGCGTGAGCCCGTCCGCGCTGCGCACCGTGAGACCGGTCTCCGCGCGGCGCTTCAGGCCCGCGACCCTGACCATGTAGAACTCGTCGAGGTTCGACGCGAAGATCGCGAGGAACTTCGCCCGCTCCAGCAGCGGCTGCGACGAGTCCTCCGCCAGCGCGAGCACGCGGGCGTTGAAGTCCAACCAGGACAGTTCCCGGTTGAAGTACCGGTCGTCCGGCAGGTCGGTGGGCAACGGGCTCGACGTCACCGCGGGCGGAGCCGAGGGCACACCGCGCGTGGGCGCGGCGGCCGGCTGCTCCTGCTCCGGTTCGGCCTTCGCACGCGAGGTGGAAGCCCGCCGGGTCGCAGCACGCGGCTGCGGCTGCTTGCGCGTCGCCGCACGCGGGGTCGCCGCTGCCTTGCCGCGCGTCGAGCGGCGTCGGGGTGGGGTCGCCTGGCCGTCAGAGTTTTCCGTGCTCACGCCCCGCATTGTTCCCCACTATCGGCGCGAGCGCCCCTGCCGAGAACGTCGGGCTGGTGAACTCCTCGTCACAGAACAGGCAACCGGACGGCCGTCACGACCCCGTCGGGACTACGTTCGAGGGTCACCCGCTGACCCGGACGCAGCATCCGCCAGCCACCCGCTGTGACGGCTTCCGCACTCACGTCGAGGAGAACGCCGTCATCTCGCAGGACGACGGCGGACCCATCACTGTTGAACGTCGACACGGTCGCCTGCACGGAGCAGAACCTTAGACGCTCGTCCGCTGTGGAGCGGTGGAAGCCCGCGCCGCGCCTTGCCGGGGAACACCGGTCTCGCGCCCGCGGGCGATCACCCGGCGGCCGAGGTTGATCATCGGGATCTCGACCACCTTGTAGAGCACGCTCGCCAGCGCCAGTGCCAGCGCGGTGACCACGACCGCCTGGCCGAGACCGGCCAGGCGCGGCCAGAAGAACCAGATGACCGTCGCGGCGATGGTCTGCACCAGGTACAGCGAGTACGACCGCTCGCCGACGAACTGCATCGGCCTCGCGGACAGCACCGTCGTCGCCGGCCCCGGCGCGACCAACGCGGTGAGCAGAACGGCCGTCGCGAGCGCGTAGACCGGGATGACGAGGACGTGACCGGGGATGCCGTTGATCCCGTCGAGGAACCCGGCGATCGGCTTCACGCTCAGGTGCACGCAGGCGAACCCGAGGCAGACGGCCAGCTGCGCCACGGGGTTCGTCAACGGCCGCAACAGGGCGAAACCGCGCGGGCTGTGCAACGCGACGGCGAGCAGGACGCCGGTCAGGATCGAGAAGTAGTGCAGCGGCCAGCCGGGGTTGCTGTGCTCCGCGGTGAAGTTCACGACGACGAGCGCGAGCAGCATGCCGAGGACGGCGGCACCGGCGCGGCGCTTCAGCACGACGGTGCCCAGCGCGATCGCCACCAGCGGCCAGACCAGGTAGAACTTCTGCTCGACGCCCAGCGACCACGACTGCCCGTAGGGGCTTGCGTCGGCGAACTCGTTGGTGAACGTCAGGAAGTACTTCAGCGCCGGGCCGATCCCGTTGCTGGTGAACGTGCCGCAGAGCGCGGAGGCGACGACCGTCACGAGCAGGACGACGAAGTAGACGGGCAGGATCCTGAAGCCCCGCCGCAGGTAGAACTCCTTCAGCGAGATCCGGCCGCTCCTGCGCTCCTCGCGCAGCATCAGCGTGGTGATGAGGAATCCGCTGAGGACGAAGAACATCTGGACACCGGCCCAGCCCTGAAGCCGGTCAGGACCGCCGTAGTGGAAGAAGACGACGAGGACCGCGGCGATGGCGCGCAGGCCGTCGAGAGCGGGGAAGCGGCGCAACGCCAGGTAGTCGGCGTGCGTCAGCGAAGTCATGCAGGTACACCTCTGGGCAGAACGTCGGGGAACGGCGCCGGGGGAAACGCCGTGTGTCGGGGGATACGGATGTAAAGGTGCCGGGGTTCCCCTTCACGTTGCCCGGACCAACATTTTCGTGTCGTTCGTCACGTGTCAGCACTTGGGGAGCGGGGAAAGCCGTGCCAACGGCGCGGCCGCGGCGACACGCCAGCCCTGCTGCGTCAGCGCTCCACCGTGCACTTCCAGCCAGTACGCGCCGTCGGACGTGTGCATGGTCGCGCCGCTGCGGATGTCCGTGATGTACGAGGACTCCGACTGCCACGACACGAAGTCGCCGCTCACCCGCGGGAACACGATGCCCTCGGTCCGCGG
>NZ_DASVFL010000278.1:0-9226 GCF_036380075.1 Lentzea sp.
AGGCGCACGAGGTCGGCGTACTGGAGCAGGCGCGCCCGCTGCTCGTCGTCGGTGCCCTGCCACGACCCGTTGGGCTCGAGGGCGAGACCCGAAGCGAAGCCCTGGTCGCGCAGCGGGCTGAAGGGTCCGCCGCCGCGGACGCGGTCGCGCAGCCGATCGCTGAAGGTGCCGATGCCCGTGCCCGCCATGTTCAGCTGGGTCGCGTTGATGCCGCGGGCGTTGCCGGCGACCTCGCCGAAGTCCCAGCCCTCGCCGTAGACGCCGATCCTGCGCCCGTCCACGCCGTCCTTCTCCACGGTCAGCGCATCGAGTGCCGCGCGCACCGCGAGGATGTTTGCCTTCGGGTGGTGGCCCATCAGGTCGAAGCGGAACCCGTCGACCTTGTAGTTGCGGGCCCAGCGCACCACCGAGTCCACGACGAGCTTGCCCATCATGGCGTTCTCGGTCGCCGTGTTCGCGCAGCACGTGGAGTTCGCGACCGAGCCGTCGAGGTTCAGCCGCTGGTAGTAGCCGGGCACGACCTTGTCGAGAACGGACGTCGGTGCGTCGCCGGAGGCCGCCGTGTGGTTGTAGACCACGTCCACGACCACGCGGTTGCCGTTGTCGTGCAACGACTTCACCATCTCGCGGTACTGCTTCGAGCGCGCCCACCCGTTCTGCGCGTCCGCCGTGGCGTACGAGCCCTCGGGCACGTCGTAGTGGAACGGGTCGTAGCCCCAGTTGAAGCCGTCCTTCGCCGCCACCGCGCCGACACAGGCCTGCTGCTGGTCGGAGTCGGCGGGCAGCGACTTCAGGTCACAGGCCGGGGTGGCCTGGTCGGAGCGCTTCTCGGGGATCGTGGCGATGTCGAACGTCGGCAGCAGGTGCACGGTGTCCATGCCCGCCGCGGCCAGTGACTTCAGGTGCTTCATGCCGGTCGAGTCGCGGTGCGTGAACGCCCTGTAGGTGCCGCGGTCGGCCGCCGGGACGGACTCGTCGCCGATCGAGAAGTCCCGCACGTGCAGTTCGGTGATCGCGCCACCCATGCCGCGGGCGACGTCCTTCGTCCAGCCGGCGGGCATGGACTTCGCGTCCTTCAGGTCGGCGAACTGGGAGTGCGTCGAGTTCACCGACAGCGCGACGGAGTACGGGTCGGTGACGACGACCGTGCGCTGCCAGTCGGTGACCTCGAACTGGTAGTACCTGTTCTTCCAGTTCCCCTCACCGGACCACGCGCCCGAGGCGTCGTCGCGCTTGAGCTGCACGACCTTCTTCGGTTCGCCGGCGGGTTCGTCGAACAGGCGCAGCTTCACGTTCCGCGCCGTCGGCGCCCACAGCCGGATCGACGCGCTGTCCCGGTCGAACGCCGGCCCGAACGTCAGCTTCGTCGCGGCTGCTGCGTAGCGGTCGTCGAGCACGCCCGCGATCTGCACGCCGGTGCGGTGCCGGATCGCGCCGCCCGCGTCGACGTGCACGGCGGAGAGCCTGTCCCGCAACGCCTCGTCGACGAACCCGCGCACCGCGAACACCGGCTTGCCCTTGAGGTGCGGGAACCGCGCCGGCACCTCCTCGGTCGTGGGCGAGAGCCGCAGCACCTTGCCGCCATATTCGAGGCGGTAGCCGTCGGACTGCACGGCCGGCACGTCCCAGACGACCCTGTCCTTCGAGATCCAGATCGCCTTGGCCTTGGTCAGGTCGTCGTCGGCGGCCGGACCGGCGTTCGGCGGCAGCAGGTAGGTCTCGTTCCCCTGCAACTGCCACACCTCGTTCCCCTTCTGGCCCAGGTCCAGGAACTGGTCGGCACCGGGGTCCTTGGTGTCGCCGCGGTGCAGGAGGTAGCTCAGGCCCGCCGCGCCGGACGCGAGCGGCACTGACCAGTACACGCCGAACTGGTCGCGCCCGTCCGGCACCCGTGACTGGGTCCAGCCCGGCGACGGCTCCGCGGAGCCCGTCCAGTGGTACATCGTCCAGTCGGTGTAGTCGCCGTCCGGCCGGTTGTAGTGGATCACCGCGCGGTTCTCGGCGGCGGCCTTCGACGCGTGGACCTCGCCCCCGGCCACCCAGGCGTGGCCGCTCGTGAACTTGCCCGAGGCCTCCACGACCGTGCCGCGCACGACGGAGAAGTCGGTGGTCGGCGGGAGCTCCGCGACGCCGTTCGTGAACGGCACATCGCCGCGTCCGGCCACGCGGACCACGGCACCGGTGGCGTCACCGACGTAGTGCACGACCGCCTTGCCCGTGGCCGCCTGCTCCGACGGGTGCACGGCCGGGTCGCCCTGCTTCAACCACACCTCGGGCGTCACGCTCGGGTCCACGATCCGGTCGACCGACGTGTCCTTCTCGTCGCCCTTGTGCGCGATGAGCCCGACGGACTTGGCGCCCGGCTTCAGCTTCACCCAGGCGAAGCGCCCGTAGGCGTCCTCCCCCGCGAACGGCGCCGGCGCGCCCCACTCGGTCGGCGTCTCGACGTCGCCCCAGGCGTGCAGGCCCCAGCCGTCGTAGTCGTCGCGGGCGTAGTGCACGACCAGCCAGTCCGGGTTCTTCGTGCCGGGGTCCGGGACCGGCGGAGCGGCCACGAGCGACACGAACGCGCCGTCCGCGCCGATCTCCCCGGACTTCGCGACCACGCGCAGTTCGACGCGCTTGCCCACCGCCGCACCCGGAAGTGCCGACAGGTCAGCGAAAACGCGGTACGGGGCGGCGTCGTCGGTGCCGAGCACGGTCCAGTCGCGCGTGCCCTCGACGCGGGCGGCGAACGTGGCCGCGGCGTTGGGGGCGCTGATGCCGTCCGCGCGGAGCTCGACCCGCTCGTCGAGCACCGTTCCGGCGGCCGGGGCGACCAGGACGGGCGCCGGCTTCGACTTCGCCACGTCGCCGGTGCCCTTGAGCACCACCGTCGACAGCGCGGGCACGGTCACCGTGACGCGACCGTTCTGGACCTGCGCGTTCTCGAAGCCCTTCGACGACACGGGCACGGTGACGGTCGCGGGCGAGGTGCCGGCGTTCGCGACGACGAGGTGCTCGCGGCCGAGGATGCGGCTGAACGCGAACACGTCACCATCGGCGTACCTCAGCACCTGGTTGCCGTCGCGCCACACCGGGTCCTTGTCGACCTGCGCCGCCAGCGCCTTGAGCTGCTGGTAGAGCGGGTGTGAGGTGTCGAAGTTGTCCTGCGCGCCGGTGCGGTCGCTGCCGACGAGCTTCTCCGCCATGTACTCCGGCGTCTTGGAGGCGAACATGTCCTGACGTGCGAGCTTGTCGCCGCCCGTGCCCGCGAAGCCCTGCTCGTCGCCGTAGTAGACGACCGGGTTGCCGCGCCACAGGTACATCAGCTGGTTGCCGAGCTTGAGCCGCTCCAGCAGTTCCGCGTCCGAGATGCCGGGGCGGTCGTTGCGGATCATCCACGCGATGCGGCCCATGTCGTGGTTGCCGAGGAACGTCGGCAGCGACGAGGCGTTGGAGTCGGCGTCGGTGTAGCGGTCGTCGTCGAGCAGCACCTCGCCCAGGCGCTGGGAGCCCTTGCCGGACAGGAAGCTCAGCGCGCCGCTCTGGAACGGGAAGTCGAGCGTGGCCTGCATCCTGCCGGTGGTCGTGTACTTCGAGGTGTTCTCGGCCGAGGAGTCGAAGACCTCGCCGAAGACGAAGAAGTCCTTCTTGCCCTTGCGGTTCGCGTACTGCTTGACGTGCGGCGCGAGGGCCTGCCAGAACTCCAGGTTGACGTGCTTGACGGTGTCGACGCGGTAGCCGTCGATGTCGAGCGTGTCGATCCAGCTGGTGAAGATGTCCTTCATGCCGTTGACCACGCGTGGGTGCTCGGTCATCAGGTCGTCGAGGCCGGAGAAGTCGCCCTGCTCGCTCGACTCGCCGGAGAACGTCGAGTCGCCGCGGTTGTGGTAGAGCGTGGAGTCGTTGAGCCACCCAGGATTTTTGACTACGGGGGTGAACTTCGTCGGTCCGTCCTTGACCGGCGTGTACGGGAACGACTTCTGCGCGTCCAGTCTCGGGAACGTGGATTTGCCCGCGTAGTCGCTGAGGTCGAACGGCTTGCCGTCCGCGTCCAGGTACGGCTGCGCACCGGTCGAGACGTACTGGTTCTTGCCCTCGGCGTACTTGATGACGTCGGCGGTGTGGTTCGCGACGATGTCGAAGAAGACCTTGATACCGCGGCGGTGCGCGTCCTTGATCAGGTCGCGCATCTCCTGCGTGGTGCCGAAGTGCGGGTCGAGCTTGGTGAAGTCGAGCGTCCAGTAGCCGTGGTAGCCGGCGCTGTCGCCCTGCACCCAGCGGTTGAGGAACATCGGCGTCATCCAGATCGCCGTGATGCCCATGCCGTCGAGGTAGTCGAGCTTCCGGCGCAGGCCCTTGAGGTCGCCGCCGTGGTAGAAGCCCTTGTCAGCGGGGTTGAAGCCGTTCTCGGCGGCGTTCGAGCGGCCGCGGTCGTTGCCCGTGTCGCCGTTCGCGAACCGGTCGGGCATGACGAAGTAGAAGCGCTCCCCTCGCAGGTCGTCGCGCTTGGGCGGCAAGGCGAGCCTCGCGTCCCCGTCGCGCACACCGGGCGCGACGTCCACCACCTCGCCGACGGCCAGGCGTTGCGGTGGAGCGGCAACGGCCTGGACCGGTGTGAGGGGCAGTAGAACCAGTGCAGCGAGTGCGGCGACGACCCGACGCATCGCGACCTCCTTGTCGCAACTTCTTGCAGGGTTGCTGCACGAAACCACGACAAACAGCGGGAAACAATACGTCGGGCCTTGCAAATGTTTGCGGTCAGCCCGCCGGGCGCCGGTACGTGATCGCCAGGCGCAGCGGGTGCGAGCGCCACTCGTTGACGGCCACGCCCGCCACGACGCCGATGCCCTCGACGGACTCGGGCGTCGCCGGGGCGCTGCGGCTCGCCGACCCGGCCAGCGGTCCTTCGCCCGGCGGCGGCGAGAACTGGGCGATGACGACGTGCTGCCCCTCGTGCGGCTGGACGGCGAGCAGGACGTGCGGGTCCTCCTGCTCGCCCTGGTGCTCGATCGGTTCGAGGGACAGGTGCTCGCCGCGTTCCGCCGCCACGCCCGCCATGCGTCCTGCCCACTTGAACGCGTCGGTGACGTCGTCGTCGGTCAGCTCGGCGTCCGCCTCCTGGAGCGTGACCTGCTCCAGGTGCGTGCCGTGCGCGGTCATGTTGCCGTCGGTGGTGAACCGATCCGGAATCATCGCCTCGCCGGTCTCGACGTCGATCATGAGCATGTCGCGGAACCGGGTGTCGGCGAGCGGCGACCGGCCCATGAGGCCGCGGCCGAGCATCTCCTTCAGCTTCGGGTCGGTCGTGCGCCAGTACGTCGTGCGGTCACCGATCTGCAGGCCGACGAAGTCCTTGACCGGCAGGCTCGGCAGGGCCGTCACCAGGGTCTGGCCGGGCTCGACCGGCGCCGGGGCGTGCACCTGGAACGGCGGCAACGACGCGAACTGCGGGTCGACACGGGCGGTGCGGACGACGTGGTGCGCCCACGCCCGCACTCGCGACAACGGGTGGTCCGGGAACCTCGGGTCGTAGCGCGGGTTGTCGCCGGAGTGGAACGGCAGGACGCCCTGCAGTTCCGGCGCGTACGGGTGCGGCTGGACCCAGTTCTCGAACCCGATCTCCGCCGCGAGCACGGCCTCGCGCGCGCCCGTCATGCCGCGTTCCACCGCCCCGAGCTGGAGCACGGCGCTGGAGGTCGCCCTGGGGATGGTGAAGGAGCAGACGAAGGCCTGCCCGTGCGGCTGGTCCGGCAGCGGCAGCTTGATGATCCGCAGCAGCGCCGGCACCCCGTCGAGCTGGACGACGTGCGCCTCGATCAGGCAGCCCGTCTCGCCGTGGACGAGAGCGAGGTCGTGCCTGAGCTTCGGCAGGTCGCCCAGCCCGGCGGGCAGGTCGGGCGTGCGGTCGTAGTAGGTCAGAACCGCCTGGTCACCGCTGGGGTGCTGCCAGATGAACCGGTCGAGCTGGCGGAAACCGGTGGCGTCGAACGAGATGGGCACGCACCGACACTACGTCGGCGCTCAGGCGGCCCTGAGCGTTTTGGACCAGAGCGAGGCGCCGGTCGCGTCACGCAGCCAGACCGTGAGCTCGTGCCGGGTGGCCTCGACCTCGCCGAAGTGCTGGAACCCGTCGAGCGGGCTCGTGTTGGCCACGGGTGGCGCGTGCACGAACACCGCCTGCGGGCCGAACGTCGGGTCGAGGGTGTTCGGGCCGAACGCGCCGGAGTGCAGCGGACCGGACACGAACTCCCAGAACGGGTCGAAGTCGCCGACGGCCGCGCGGTCCGGCGAGTAGTGGTGCGCGGCGGTGTAGTGGACGTCCGCGGTGAGCCACACGGTGTTCTTGACCTTGCGCCGCTTGAGCTCCCTGAGCACCCACGCGATCTCGTGCTCGCGGCCGTTGGGGGAACCGGGCTGTCCGTTCGCGACACCTTCAATGTCGGTGCCGTCCGGTACGGTCAAACCGATCGGCAGGTCCGCGGCGATGATCTTCCACGTGGCGGTGCTGCGACTGAGGCCGTCCACGAGCCACTTCGCTTGCCGGGCACCGAGGATCACGCCCGGCTGGTCCTTCGGGGAGGTGTTCTTGTCCTTATAGGTGCGCATGTCGAGCACGAAGACCTCGACGTTGCGGCCGTAGGAGAACTTCCGGTGCACGCGACCGTCCACAGCGCGCGTCCGGTCGATCGGCATCCACTCGTGGAACGCCTGGAAAGCCCGCTGCGCCAACACGTCCACGCGCTTCTCGGTGTACTGCGGTAGGTCCAGGATCTCGCCGGGGTACCAGTTGTTCGTGACCTCGTGGTCGTCCCACTGCGCGATGATCGGGACCTGCGAGGCGAACCTGCGGACGTTCTCGTCGAGGAAGTTGTAGGCGAACTGGCCGCGGTACTCGTCGAGAGTCTCGGCGACCTTGGACTTCTCCGGTGTGACGAGGTTGCGCCACACCCGGCCGTCGGGGAGCGCGACCGTCGGCTGCATCGGGTTGTCGGAGTAGACGCTGTCGCCGCTGTGCAGGAAGAAGTCCGGCCTGCGGTCGGCCATCGCCTTGAAGATCGGCATGCCGCCGATGTCGGGGTTGATGCCCCAGCCCTGGCCCGCGACGTCACCGGACCACACGAACCGCACGTCGTCGCGGCCGATCGGGGCGGTGGTGAAGCTGCCGGTGACGGCTTCGCTGCGGGTGCGGCCGTCGAGGTCCTCGGCCGTGACGCGGTAGTGGGTGGTGCGGCCGGGCAGCAGGTGGCTGACGCGGACCTGGCCGGTGCCCCCGGTCTCCGGGCTGAGCACCGGGCCGCGAACGCGCCGGGCGAACCGGAACTCGGGGTCGTGGGACACCTCGACGAGCATCCGGGACGGCCGGTCGGCGCGCGTCCACACGATGCCGCCGTCCCAGGTGACGTCGCCGGACTGCACGCCGTGCGTGAGAGTCGGGCGGCCGGTCCTCGCGAGGCCGATGCCGCTGGGCACCAGCGCCGCGGCCGTGCCGAGTGCGCCTGCCTTGAACAACGTGCGACGGTCGAAGGTCATGCGCGGTTTCTAGCCGCCGGGTCTGGCCGGTGGTGAAACCCCGGATGAACTCCGACCGTCGTCGCCGCTCACGTGAGACGCTTGAGCCAGTCCGTGATGATCTGGCGGGACGCGGGCGTGGCGTGCACCCACGTCTGGCGGTTCTGGTCGGTGTACTTGACCACGAGCCAGCGGCCGTCCTCGAAGTCGATCGTGGTGAGGAAGGTCTTGGCCCGCTGCCGTCCGTCCGCGCCGCGCTTGGCCGCGTACAGCTTCGCCGTGCCCCTGCGGGGCTGGGCGAGCAGCTTGCGCAGCGCGATCGACGGCGTCGCCCGGCCGGGCTGGTGCGCGTTGAGCTCCGACTCGTGCACGTTGATCGACTGGCCCTTGCCGGCCTGGACGTCCGGCAGCTGCATCGCGAGGACCTCCGGCGCGTTCTCCGGCCGGATCGGGTGCAGCTGCACGAACCCGCCGTCGTGCACGGCGAGCACGCCGTGCTGCGAGTCCGCCGCCACGACCACGGGCTTGGTCTCGCTCGGCGTGACGGCGATCCACGCCGAGTAGTCCGCGTCGGCCTTGGCGATCAGGTGCAACGTGCCCCGCACGTCCGGGTGGTCGAGCCCGGCCTTGCGCAGCTCACCGATGACGTCGCGCTCGATGACGGCGCGTTCGTCCTCGGTCTCACCGGGCGAGTCGACGGAGAGCGCGGGGTGGTACTCCCCCAGCTTCTCCTGCTTCCACAGCACGTCGAACGCGAGGTCGGACAGCTGGATGGACGACCGCAGCACGTCACCCCCCGATCGTCGGCGGCGCGACCATCGGCATGTCCCCGATGATCTCGTTGGTGTTCTCCTCGTTGACCAGGTAGTCGGCCGACTTATGCTCCAAGTCGTCCTCCCCCTGGCCCTTCTGCCCGTGACCGCCCATGCCACCGGCACCGGCCGCACCGGCCCGTCCCGCGGCACCGGCCGCGCCACCACCGCGCGCGTTCGGCCCGGTCTCGCCCATGCCGCCGAACACACCGGACTTGCCACCGGGCTGCTGCCCCGCCGCAGTGCCGCTCGCGTTGCCGCTGCCCACACCGCTGCCGAGCCCGCCGCCACCGAGCCGGCCGGACCCGGAACCCGTGCCACCGGACCCGCCGAACTTGCCGCCGGTCCCGCCGGTTCCACCGGGTCCGCCACCGAACCTGCCGCCGCCGGTGCCACCGCCGCGACCGGTCCCCGTTCCACCGGGCCCGCCGATGCCGGGGCCGACGGGCACGCCGATGGGCGGGATGCCGGTGTTCGGCGGCCGCTCGATCACGCCGCCGACGATGGGCCGGCCACCGCCGGTGGTGTCACCGGGCCGGGTGATGGTGCTGGTGTCGCCACCGCCGCCGATGCCGCTGGTCGTGGTCTGGTCACCGCCGTTGAGGCCGGTGGTCCCGGTCCAGCTGCCCCCGTTGGTGCCCTGCGGCGACCCGGTCGAGCTGGGGAACGTGCCGGTGTTGCCGGTGGGCCGCCCCGCGTTGCCGACGTTGGCCGTCTTGTCCTGCCCGTCGTCGCCACCGGTGTCGGTGACCTGGACGTTGAGCGTGTCGGCCGTGACGCCGGGGAACTCCTTGGGGAGCTCACCGCGGTTGGTGTTGCTGGCGCTCTGGAACTCGCTGTAGACCTTGCGGTTGTGCGCCTCGTCGCTGTTGTAGCCGTTGACGGCGTCCTCGGCGTCGGTGTCCCACGGCGTCACGTCG
>NZ_DASVFL010000279.1:0-4004 GCF_036380075.1 Lentzea sp.
GCCTGGTACAGGCCGCCGCCGCGTTCGAGCAGGCCGAAGTCGACGAGGTAGCGGCGGATGGTGACGTGGTCGACCTCTCCCCCGTCGCACCACGCCTGGAGCCGTTCGTTGATCTCGGTCTCCTCGTAGTACGACCGCGCCTCGAAGGCCTTCGAGGCGACGTGCTCGAGGATCTTGCGGCGGCGTTCGTGCGCGACCGGCAGCGAGACGAGCTTGTCGCCGCGCACGAACGGCGCGAGACCGTCGGCGGGCACCGGTTCGGTGAGCGTGGCGGCGAGGGCTTTGAGGTCGGCGGGCCGGGCGGGCTCGCCCTCGACGAGCCCGGCCTCGCGGAGCTTGCGCAGCGCGGTGCCGGCGTCCTTGACCTTCAGGCCGGAGGCGGCGGCGACGTCGGCGAGGGTCCCCGCCCCGAGGACGACGGCGGCGAAGGCCCGCAGCCTCGCCGGTTCGGCCAGCGCGCGCACGACGGATTCCGGAGTGGTCATGTCTGCGAACCTAACGCCGCCGTCCACCCGTTTACCTCGACGGCGCTCCCTGCCAGTCGCTCACCGGCCGACGAGAGAGTCGGTCAGGACGTCGGCGAGGTAGGCGTCGAGGTCGGGCTCGCCGGGTTCCAGGACGTGGCGGACCCACGCGCGGCGTTCGTGCTCCAGTGGCGGCAGCTCCCACACGCAGCCGATGAGGTCCTTGGGGATGACGCTGAAGTGCGTGAGGTCGGGGTCGGTGGAGCCGAGGAACGGCTGGTCGCCGGACACGGCGGTGCGGCAGTGCAGGACGTTGTCCCAGACCCAGTTGTAGGCGTTGAGGTACATGCCCGCGACGCTGCGGTGCAGCACGGTGACCGTGGCCGGCGGGGTCGGGTCCTCGAAGTCCGGGTAGATCGTGGGCAGGAACGCGCAGGCGGCGGCCCGGATGTCGTCGGTGATCTCCAGGCCCGGGGTGACGACCTCGTAGCGCTTGACGTGCCGGCCGGCGACGACCAGCGGTTCCCTGACCGTCAGCTGCTTCTCATAGAAAGCCATGAGTCGAACGTATGAGCTATCACTGACATCCTGTGTCAGTGGTGTGTGCCAGTGTGGGCGCGTGCGTGCGAGCCGACTGGTCTCCCTGATCCTCCTGCTGCAGACGAAGGGCCGGATGACGGCGCAGGCCCTCGCCTCCGAGCTGGAGGTGTCGGTGCGCACGATCTACCGCGACGTCGAGTCGCTGCACGCCTCCGGGGTGCCGCTCTACGGCGACGCGGGACCGGCGGGCGGCTACCAGCTGCTCGACGGGTACCGCACGAAGCTGACCGGGCTGACCGAGCAGGAGGCCGAGTCGTTGTTCCTGGCCGGGCTGCCGGGGCCGGCGGCGGAGCTGGGGCTCGGGGACGCGGTGTCGGCGGCGCAGCTGAAGCTGATGGCGGCGCTGCCGTCGTCGATGCGCGTGCGGGCGGCGCGGATGACCGAGCGGTTCCACCTGGACGCGCCGTCCTGGTACTCCGACCCGGAGCGCTCGCCGTTGCTCGGGCCGGTGGCGGACGCGGTGTGGCGGGAGCGGCTGCTGGAGGTCCGCTACCGGCGCTGGCAGGCACCGGAGGAGGTGACGAAGGTGCTCAGGCCGCTGGGCCTGGTGCTCAAGGCGGGGCGCTGGTACCTGGTGGCGCTGGGGTCGTCGCGGATCTCGACGTACCGGGTGGGGCAGATGCAGGCGGTGTCGGTGCTGGAGGAGTCGTTCGAGCGGCCGGAGGGGTTCGACCTCGGGGCGCACTGGGCGGCGTCGCTGGAGGAGTTCCAGGCGCGGCAGTTCACCGGCGAGGCGGTCCTGCGGCTGTCGGCGCGCGGGTGGGAGTCGTTCTCCTTCCACGTGCTGCCCGCGGTGACGCGTGCGGCGCAACGGTCCGCTGTGGACGACGGCGGGTGGGTGCGGGTCACGATCCCCATCGAGTCGGTCGCGCACGCGGCGGGGATGGTGTTGCGGATGGGCGCCGAGGTGGAGGTGCTGGAGCCGGACGAGCTGCGCGCGCACGTCGCGTCGCAGGTGCGGCGGCTGGCGTCGATCTACCTGAGCTGAGCGAGTTGCCGGTCGTGCGGGCGTGCGAGCGTCAGCTGGGCTGTCGGCGCCGACGACCGCGTTGTCGCCGATCGTGACGCCGGCGCGCACGATGACACCGCCGCCGAGCCACACGTTGTCGCCGATGGTGATGGGGGGTGGCGGCCTCGAAGCGCTACCGGCGGGCCTCGTGGTCCTGGACGGGGTGCGGTGCGGTGAGCAGCTGGGCGCGCGGGCCGATGGAGACGTCGTCGCCGACGGGGATCGTGGCGCAGTCCATGAGGATGGCGTCGTAGTCGAGGAAGCTGTCGGAGCCCAGGTGGATCTGGTAGCCGTGGTCGCGCTGGAAGCGAGGCATGACCCGCGAGCCCTCGCCGATCGAGCCGAACAGCCGGGCGATGACGGCGCCGTCGCGGGTGGTGTTGAACTCGTCCACGAGGGACTGGGCGTGCCGCCGTTCGGCGACGAGCTCGGGGTGGGAGTTCCGGTACCGCTGCCCGGTCGTCATCTTCTGCTTCTCGGTGATCACGCGTCGAGAGTGCCCGACCGCAGCAGCGCGCGGGCGCGTTCCGCGGCGATCTCCATCAACGCGGTGAGGTCCGCGGCGTCGACACCGGGCGGCGGCTCGACCGCGAGCACCACAGGTGTGGTGGTCGGCAGTGCGGGACGGGCGGGCAGCTGACCTGCGGGTTCGGCGGAAACCACCACAGGTGTTCTGGTGCCGACGGGTCCGGCGACGCGCTTTTTGAGCGCGTCGAGGAGCTCCTGTTCGGGTGTGCCGCGCAGCAGCAGCAGGAGGACGAACGGGTCGGCGTCGAGCAGCCAGCCGACCTGGAACGCGAGCGCGGCGGCGTGGCGGCAGGGCAGTTCCCAGCCGTCGCAGTCGCAGTCGGGTTCGAGGTCGCCGATGCCGGGCAGCAGGTCCACACCGGACTCCTCGGCGGCGGCGACGAGGTCGCGCGGCATGTCGTTGTCCAGCAAGGCGGCGAGGTGGCCGGCGTGTTCGGCGACGCGGTCGAGGAACCGTCCCCATTGGACTTCGGTGAGGACGGGGACGTCGACGGTGGTGTTGTGGACGGTGTCGTCGTCGTGGACCTGGGCGTGCAGGCGGCCGGGGCTGACGGTGATCGGGCCGACGACGCCGGCGTGGGCGTAGCGGCGGCCGAGGCGGACCATGCCGGTGTCGAGGGCGGTGTCCTCCAGCGCCTTCACCCAGGCCTTGCCCCACCACGTGGTGGCGGCGCGGCGTTTCACCTTGGGGAACGCGGCGAACCCGCGTGCGGTCATCAGGAGCTCCTGAGCTGGACGAGGTCGGCGAGCTCGGCGTCGGTGAGCTCGGTGAGGGCGCCGTCGCCGCCGTGCAGGACGGCGTCGGCGAGGGCGCGCTTGTCGCGCAGCAGCGCGGCGACGCGGTCTTCGACGGTGCCCTCGGTGACGAGCTTGTGGACCTGGACGGGCCGGGTCTGGCCGATGCGGTGGGCGCGGTCGGTGGCCTGGTCCTCGACGGCGGGGTTCCACCAGCGGTCGAAGTGGACGACGTGGTCGGCGCGGGTGAGGTTGAGCCCGGTGCCGGCGGCTTTGAGCGACAGCAGGAACACCGGTGCGCGGCCCTGCTGGAAGTCGTCGACCATCCGTTCGCGCTGAGGCACGGGCGTGCCGCCGTGCAGGAACAGCGTGGGGTGCTTGATGTGCTTGTCCAGCAGTGCCGCCATGGCGACGTACTGGGTGAACACGAGCACGGAGCCGTCCTCGGCGACGATGGTGTCGAGCAGCTCGTCGAGCAGGTCGAGCTTGCCGGAGCCGCCCCGCAGCCGGTCGTGGCCGAGGTAGTGCGACGGGTGGTTGCAGATCTGCTTGAGCCCGGTGAGCAGCTTGAGCACCAGGCCCCGGCGGGTGTCCTCGTCCGCCTCCTCGATGCGGCGCATCGACTCGCGCACGAGCGTCTCGTAGAGGACGACCTGCTCGCGCGTCAG
>NZ_DASVFL010000280.1:0-3034 GCF_036380075.1 Lentzea sp.
ACACCGACGGTTTCTACTACTTCACCGCGACGGTCCCGGAGTACGACCGGATCGTCCTGCGGCGCGCGACCACGATCCAGGGACTGGCCTCGGCACCGGAGACGGTGATCTGGCGCAAGCACTCCAGCGGTGAGATGGCCGCGCACATCTGGGCACCGGAGATCCACTTCATCAACGGGAAGTGGTACGTCTACTTCGCGGCGGGGCGCAGCGACGACGTCTGGCGCATCCGGATGTACGTGCTGGAGAGCTCGGACGCCAACCCGGTGGGCGGGACGTGGACCGAGCGCGGCCGCATCACGACGCCTTGGGACACCTTCTCGCTGGACGCCTCCACGTTCGTGACCAACGGCGTGCGCTACCTGACCTGGGCGCAGCAGGAGCCCGGCATCTCCACGAACTCCAACGTCTACCTCGCCCGCATGGGCGCGAACCCGTGGACGATCACCGGCACGGTCACCCGGCTCACCGTGCCGACGCTCGGCTGGGAGACGCGCGGCTACAAGGTCGCGGAAGGGCCGACCGTCCTGCAGCGCAACGGGAGGATCTTCCTCACCTACTCGGCCAGCGCCACCGACGCGAACTACTGCCTCGGCATGCTGACCGCGTCCGCCTCCGCGGACCTGCTCAACCCGGCCTCGTGGACCAAGAGCGCCAACCCCGTGTTCGCCACCAACGCCGCGACCGGCCAGTACGGGCCCGGCCACAACTCGTTCACGGTGTCCGAGGACGGCACCAGCGACGTGATGGTCTACCACGACCGCGGCTACCGCGACATCAGCGGCGACCCGCTCAACGACCCGAACCGCCGCACCCGCGTGCAGAAGGTCTACTTCCGGGCCGACGGCACCCCGGACTTCGGCGTCCCGGTCGCCGACGGCCCCACCCCGGTGCGGCTGCGGACCTACTCCTCCACCGACCGCTTCGTGCGGCACTGGGAGTACCGCGCACGGGTGGAGGCCGGCGTGTCCCCGCTGGCCGACTCGCAGTTCAAGGTCGTCACGGGACTCACCGGGTCCGGCACGGTGTCGCTCGAGTCGGCCAACTTCCCCGGCTACTTCCTGCGGCACCGCAACAACGAGCTGTGGGTGGAGCGCACCGACGGCAGCACCCTGTTCCGCAACGACGCGAGCTTCACCCAGCGCGCGGGACTCGCGGCGAGCTCGGCGGTGTCGTTCGAGTCGGTGAACTTCCCGGGTCTGTACCTGCGCAACAGCAGCGGCCTGCTCAACCTCCAGGCCGCGACCGACGCGCAGGGACGGACCGACGCGACGTTCGTCCTGGAGTGAGGCGAGACGATGAAGATCGCACTGGTCGTCACGACCGTCCTGCTCATCGCCGTCGCGACGGCGCCGCCCGCGTCGGCCTACCCCCTGCCGGGCCGGGTCACCGGGGACGCCGGCGTGCACGACCCGAGCATGCTCCGGCGCGCCGACGGGAGCTACCTGGTCGCGCACACCGGCACGAACATCGCGCTCAAGACCTCCACCGACCGGATCGCGTTCCGCAACGCCGGAGCGGTGTTCCCCGGCGGGGCGTCGTGGACCACCCCGTACACCGGCGGCAGCACCAACCTCTGGGCACCGGACCTGTCCTATCGCGACGGACGTTACTGGCTCTACTACTCGGCTTCGACGTTCGGCTCGAACCGGTCGGCGATCTTCCTCGCCACCAGCCCGAGCGGCGACTCCGGCACGTGGACGCACCGCGGGCTGGTCGTCGAGTCGCGGACGTCGGACGACTTCAACGCCATCGACCCCGACCTCGTCGTGGACGACCAGGGGCGCTGGTGGCTGAGCTTCGGCTCATTCTGGTCGGGGATCAAGATGGTGGCGCTCAACGCCTCGACCGGTCTGCGGTCCGACTCGGTCGTCCGGTCTGTCGCGGGCAGGAACGGCGGTCCGATCGAGGCACCGAACATCGTCAAGCGCGGGGCGTACTACTACCTCTTCGTCTCGTTCGACCACTGCTGCCGGGGTGCGGCCAGCACGTACCGGGTGGTGGTCGGCCGTTCCACCAGCGTCACCGGACCGTACGTCGCCCGCGACGGCACCGCGCTGACCTCCGGCGGTGGCACGGAGGTGCTGGCCGGGCAGGGCGGCGTGCACGGGCCGGGGCACCAGGACGTCCTCTCCGACGTCGACGGCGACCTGCTGACCTACCACTACTACACCGACTCCGGCGCGTCGCGGCTCGGCGTCAACCTGCTGGCGTTCGACTCGGCGGGCTGGCCGTTCCTGCGCTGACGGGACCGGCCTCGACGTACGATCGCGGCGAGGGCGGAGCGCCGGTCCGCGGTGGCGGCCCCGGCGCGCGGGAGGGGGCAGGGTGTTCGGGTTCGGCCGGAAGAAGAAGTCCCGCGGTCTGAACGACGTGGACGACCTGATGGCGCAGCTCAGGCCCGACCTGAGCCGGGAGGCGCTCGGCGTCGGGCCGAGCTTCCCCGGCGTGGCGCCGAACCCGCTCCTGAACGGTGACGCGCGCAGGCGCATCGCGGAACTGCGCGCCGGGACGCTCGCACTCGGTGTTCTCGTCGACTGGCGGGAGGTCAACAGCAACCCGCGCGTGGTCCTGATGTTCGACGTGGAGACCGCCGAGGGCGTCTCGTTCCGCGGTGTCGCGGACGAGGACCTCACGATCACCGAGCTCACCCGGCTCGCCCCTGGGCAGACGGTGCCGGTGCGCTACCGGCCTGCCGTCATGGACCACTACGTCGCCCTGGCCCGCGACGCGGACCCCGCCCGCGTGCGGCAGCTCTCCGACGAGATCGCGAGCCGCAAGCGGACCTGAGGCCGTGGTTCCTACTCGTCCACGGTGACGGAGAACTTCTCGATCGCGTTGCCCGCGCCGCCGCGCCACAGGTTGAAGCCCGCCTCGACCGCCACCAGGTACCAGTCGAGGGAGATCTGGCCGCGGCCGACGGCGTCCGCGGTGAACGCGCTGATGTCGAGGCCGCTGACCGCGGTGACCTCGCCGACGCGTTCGTAGGTGATCCGCACGCGGTCCTGGTCGCGCGCCAGCCAGACGTTCCAGC
>NZ_DASVFL010000281.1:0-6251 GCF_036380075.1 Lentzea sp.
GGCTGGCTGGACGGCGAGCCCCGCACCCGTGCCGCCAGGGGCTCGGACGCCTTCGTCGAGGTGAGCTGGGACGAAGCGACCACGCTGGTGAGCGACGAGCTGCGCCGGGTGCGGTCCCGGTACGGGGACAGCGCGGTGTTCGGCGGGTCCTACGGCTGGGCGAGCGCCGGGCGGTTCCACCACGCGCAGGGACAGCTCCACCGGTTCCTGGCGCTGGGAGGCGGCTACACCGACGCCCGCAACACCTACAGCACGGCGGCGCTGGAGGTCATCCTCCCGCACGTGATCGGCGGTCATCCGTGGAGCTACCAGAGCCGGATGCCGATGTGGGACGAGATAGCCGCGAACTGCGAGCTCGTGGTGGCGTTCGGCGGGCTGGCGCTCAAGAACAGCCAGATCAACCCCGGCGGGCTGGCCAGGCACCGGACGCGCGACCTGCAACGCCAGTGCCGCGAGGCCGGGGTGCGGTTCGTCAACGTCAGCCCGATCCGCAGCGACACGGCCGACTTCCTGGACGCGCAGTGGCTGCCGGTCGTCCCCAACACCGACACCGCCGCGATGCTCGGCATCGCGCACACGATCCTGGTCAACGGGTGGCACGACGAGGACTTCCTCCGCCGGTGCTGCACCGGGTTCGACCGCTTCGCCTCCTACCTGCTCGGCGAGCTCGACGGCGTCGCGAAGGACGCCACGTGGGCGGCCGGCGTCACGGGCATCGGCAGCGAGGTGCTCACCGACCTCGCCCGCCGCCTCACCAGCCAACGCTCCCTCGTGATGGTGAACTACGCGGTCCAGCGGGCCGACCACGGCGAACAACCGATCTGGATGTCCGTCGTGCTGGCCGCCATGACGGGATCGATGGGCCTGCCGGGCTGCGGCTGGGGCGCGGGGTACGCGACGATGGACGCGACCGGCGTCAACCCGGACCGCGCCGCCGTGGCGACGATTCCCGCGGTTCCCAACCCCGTCCCGGACTTCATCCCCGTCGCGAGGATCGCCGACGCCCTGCTGCACCCCGGCGAGGTCATCGACTACGACGGCGGCCGTCTCACGCTGCCCGACTTGCGCCTGGTCTACTGGTGCGGCGGGAACCCGTTCCACCACCACCAGGACCTCCACCGGCTGGCCCGCGCCTGGCAGGCCCCGGACACGGTGGTGGTCCACGAGGCCTGGTGGAACACGACGGCCAAGTTCGCGGACATCGTCCTGCCCGTCGCCACCGGCCTGGAGCGGGACGACTTCGCCGCCGGGTTCTCCGATCCGCACGTCGTCGCGATGCCGAAGGTCCGCGAGCCGGCGGGCGAGTCGCGGACCGACCACCGGATCTTCACCGACCTGGCCGCCCGGCTCGGGTACGAGAAGGAGTTCGCGGAGGAGCGCTCCGAGATCGAGTGGGTGCGGCACCTGTACGAGCAGACGAGGGCCGCGCTGGGCGATGACGCCGACCTGCCGGGGTTCGACGAGTTCTGGCGGGGTTCCGCGGTCGCGCTGCCCCCGTCGACCGGGCCGTTCCCCGGCGGTTTCGCGGCACTCCGCTCGGATCCGGTGAACTTCCCGCTGGCGACGCCGTCGGGCCGCATCGAGATCTTCTCCGAGGAGATCGACTCGTTCGGCTACGACGACTGCGCCGGGCACCCGAAGTGGTTCGAACCGGTGGAGTGGCTCGGTGCCGAACTGGCGGAGCGGTTCCCGCTGCACCTCGTCTCGAACCAGCCCGCCTCGCGCCTGCACAGCCAGTACGACAACGGCGGCCACAGCCTCGGTTCGAAGATCCGGGGCCGCGAGCCCGTGACGATCAACCCGTCGGACGCCGCGGCGCGCGGCATCGAGAACGGCATGATCGTGCGCGTGCACAACGACCGCGGCAGCTGTCTCGCGGGCGCGATCCTGTCGGACGACGTGATGCCCGGCGTCGTGCAGCTGTCGACGGGAGCGTGGTGGGACCCGGTCGAGCCGGGCCGCAGCGGAACGCTGGACCGCCACGGCAACCCGAACTCCCTCACCGGGGACCGGCCGTGCTCGCGGCTGTCGCAGGGACCGAGCGCCCACAGCGTGCTGGTCGAGGTCGAACGCTACGACGAACCCCTTCCGGACGTGCTCGCCTTCACGCCACCTGAACGAATGATCCGGTTCCCCGAGAGGGGTCACGCGGCTGGACACCCCGATCGCGGCCTGAATACCTTGCGGGGCCATGACTGAAGTCCAGGATCTCAAGTACCGCCAGTGGTTCCGGGGCGCGGACGTCGACGGCGACGGCGTGATCACCATTCAGGACGTCCGGCTGATGGGCGAGCGCTTCATCCAGTCCCGCGGCGCCACGCAAGGCTCGGAGACCGCCCGCAGGCTGACCGACGGGCTGGAGGCGTTCTGGGCCAACGTGATCGCGCCGATGGACGGCGACGGGGACGGCAAGGTCGACCTGCGGGAGATGACCGAGGGCTTCCGGCGGGCGCTGGCCGACCGGTCCCTGTACCCGCACCAGGTCGGGCCGGTGGCCGACTGCTACTTCGACCTGATCGACGCCGACGGCGACGACCGGGTCGACCAGGCGGAGTTCGGTGAGATCTTCGGCATGGCGGGCAACGTGTCCACTGAGGACTGTGCCGCCGTTTTCAAGGCCCTGGACCTGGACGGTTCCGGCGGGCTGGACCGCGCCGAGTTCCACCAGGCGCTCACCGAGTTCTTCTACGGCGACGACCCGGACGCACCCGCCGCCCACCTGTTCGGCAGGATCGCCGGCTGACCGGCGGGTGCGCGGCGGCCCGTCCGTCAGTTGCAGATCCGCGGTTTCAGCCCGATCGTGATGGTGACGGTGGTGCCGACGTTCACGACGGTGCCCGCCCGCGGGTTCTCCCGCATGACCTGGTTGATGAAGTTGCACGTCGGGTCGACGGCCGACGTCACCGCGACGGACAGGCCGGCGGCCTGCAGGGTGGCCTGGGCGCTGCTCGAGGACGAGCCGATCACGTCCGGCACCGCCACCTGGGTGGTGAGGGTGAACGGGATCGTCAGCTGCCGGGAGTCCTGGTTGAGCGACAGGGTGCCGGCTTGCAGCACGAACGACGTGCCGTCCGAGAAGAACAGCGTCAGCCCGTAACCGAAGTGCCAGGTGTCGTTCCCGTTGGGGTCGATGGAGATCCGCACGCGGCCGGAGCTCAGCATGGCGGCGGTGACACCGGTGTCGGTCCGCATCATGAACGGCCCGTGGACGCTGTTGTCCCGGTACTCGGTGCCGACGTCGCTGAAGTCGCTCGCGACCCGGCCGGACGGGGTCTCCACCTGTGCCCGCACGAGCGTGTCGAAGTCCTTGTTGTCGTTGCCGGTCGTGAAGGTGACGGCCGCGGCCGACAGGTGCGCGTCCGGCGCGGTCCCGTCGGCCGTGTGCGGTGCGGCGGAAGCGGAGTGGATCCCGATCCCGAACAGCAGCGGCAGCGCCGTGCCGATCAGCGCCAGCCGTCTCACCATCGATCTCATCGTGGTCGTCCTTTCGCCGAGTGCGTTGCCGGCGAAGGTAGGACCGGGCGGTTGCAACCCGTCGACAACCCGTCGACACGGGTCAGTGCGTCTCCGTGGTGAAGCCGCCGTCGATGACCATGTTCACGCCCGTGACGTTGCCCGCGACCCGGTCGCTGGCCAGGAACAGCGCGAGGTCGGCGACCTCCTCCGGCCTGGTGAACCGGCCGGTGACCGCCTGGGCCGCTGCCTGGTCGGCCACGGACCCCGCTGTCTCGCCGGCACTGGCGGCGAGCGTCTCGGCGACGCCGCCCGCCCCCAGCCACAGGTCGGTCGCGACGGGGCCGGGGCTGATGGAGTTGACCCGGATGCCGTGCGGGCCGAACTCCTTGGACAGCGCCTTGGTGAGGTTGACCAGTGCGGCCTTCGCCGCGCCGTAGTCGATCACGGCGGGGTCCGGCAGGGTGGCGTTGACCGAGGCGGTGTTGACGACGCTGCCCCGGCCGGCGGCCAGCATCGCGGGCAGCGCCGCCCTGGTGGTGCGGACCGCGGCCAGGAAGTTGAGGGTGATCGACTGCGCCCACTGGTCGTCGGTGACGAGCAGGAACCCGGTGGTGCGCGGCGCGACGAAGCCGACGTTGTTGACCAGGACGTCGAGACGGCCGTGCTCGGCCAGTGCCGCGTCCACGAGCCGGCCGGGTCCGTCGACGGTGCCCAGGTCGACGGCGACCGCGATGGCCTTGCCGTCCGCGGTGAGAGCGTCCAGTTCGGCGCTGCCGGACCGGGCGCCGACGACGACGTGAGCGCCCTCGGCGACGAGCGCGGTGGCGATGGCGAGGCCGATGCCCTTGCTGGCGCCGGTGACGACGGCGACCTTGCCTTCGAGTCCGAGATCCACGTGTCCCCCTAGATTCCCTGGGTGTGCAGCCAGCCGAGGACGGAGTCGGCGACGTCGCGCCAGCCGCTGTCGACGGTGAGCGAGTGGCCGCGGCCTTCGAACTGCTTGAGCTCGGTGACCGCGGTGGAGTCCCGGTACTGCTTGAACGTGGACCGGGTCACGACGTCGGGAACGGTGTGGTCGGCGGTCCCGGAGATCAGCAGCAGCGGGCCGCGATCGGAGCGCCGGGTGTCGACCCGCGCCTGCGAGTGCAGCACGAAGTTCGCCGCCGCCACCTGGAACAGCGGCCGCGCAGGCGCCGGGACCACCCACCGCCGGTAGATGTCCGCCGACTCCTCCTCGGTCAGCGCGTTGCCGAAGCCGAAGCGGAACTCCTCCTCGCTCAACATGACGGCGCGGTGCAGGTTGGCCGGGTTGCCCAGCGCGGGCAGTCCGGAGCGCAGCTGCGCCAGCGGGAGCGGCAGGACGCCCTTGATCTGGGCCGGGTCGATCGCGACGCCCGCGCGTCCGATGCCCTGGCCGAGCAGCTTCTCCGTGATCAGGCCGCCGAAGGAGTGGCCGATCACGATCGGGGCCTCGCCGAGACCGGCGATGACCGAGGCGAAGTGCTCGGTGGCCTGGTCGATGGTCGTGTCCGCGACCGCCTCCGGGTGCTTCCGCGCCGCCTCGACGGTGTCGGGCTCGTGGGGCCAGCCGGGTGCGACGGCCGAGTACCCGGCCGCCTCGAAGTGGTCGATCCAGGGCTGCCAGCTGGTCGCGTGCAGCCACAGGCCGTGGATGAACACGACCGGCGGTCTGGTGTCGGGCAAGGTTTTTCTCCGTTCTCCTCGGTTTCTCGTCGCCAGACAACAGCGACCGCGACCCGGCGTCCAGGACCCGTTCGACCACGATCGATAACCGCTCTGGCATCGTTGCCGGTCGCGCTCTACGGTCGTGCCGGGAGGACGCGATGGATCTTGACCTGAGACTGGTGCGCTACTTCGTCGCGGTCGCCGAGGAGCTGCACTTCGGCCGGGCCGCGGCCAGGCTGTTCATCAGCCAGCCCGCGCTGTCCAAGCAGATCCGCAGGCTGGAGGACGACCTCGGCAGCCGGCTGCTGGTGCGCGACAGCCGCCACGTCGCGCTCACGCCACGCGGCGAGCACTTCCTCGACCAGGCCAGGCAGCTGCTGGCCCTCGCGGACCGCATGCGACGCGAACCGGAACCCGACCGGGTGCGCATCGCGCACATCTTCAGCCTGGACAGCGGGCGCGTCCTCTCCGACGCCTTCCACGACCGGTTCCCCGACGTGCGGGTCGTGGAGAGCTCGATGGACAGCACCCGGCAGCTGGCCGCGCTGCTGGCCGACGAGCTCGACGTCGCGATCATCCGCGTCACCGCGGCGATGAGGACCGAGCACCCCGCGGGGTGGCGGCACACGTTGCTGCGGCTCGAACCGTTCTGGCTCGTGGGAAGGCCGGGAGACGCGCCGCGCCCCTCCGCGTCACTGCACGAGCGCCCGCTCGAGGTCTTCGGGGACCCACCGGGCTCGGCGCTCTACAACACGCACGGCCGCTACCTCAGCTCGCTCGAACAGCACACCGGTCTCGCGTTGCGGTGGCTGGGAAACCCCGGCGGCTTCGACCACTGCCTGGCGGCGCTCACCCGTGCCCGCACGCCGGCTTTCGTGCTCGAGTTCGACAGCTACGCCCACCGGTACTCGGACCTGGGCATCCCGATCCACCGCCCGGAGGAGCTCCGGCCGGTGTACCCGTGGTCGCTGGCGTGGCGCGACGGCGAGCAGTCGGAAGCCGTGCGGCAGTTCATCGGCGTCGCGCTGGAAGCGGCCGAACAGCGCCGGTGGCTGCGGCCGGAACGGGACGGCGGTCCGTTGTGGGTGCCGCCGGAGGACCTGCTCGAC
>NZ_DASVFL010000282.1:0-3574 GCF_036380075.1 Lentzea sp.
CGGGTTTGTGGCCGGATCGCAGGGGAACTCCGTACCGAGGCATGCGGGCACACCGACGTCCTCACCGATGACCCCAGACCCCGGCGTCGGCGACCGACACGGAGGTACAGCCGTCGTCAGCATCGAACGCGAGCACCCGTCATCCACCCGAAGCCCGATTCCCCCGGTACTGCACACCGGCGCGGCACTGGGCTGGCGCTTCCTGGTCGTGGTGGCGTCCCTGTACGTCATCGGCGTCATCCTCGGCAGGCTGGCGTCGCTGGTCGTACCGCTCGCGATCGCGTTGCTGCTGGCAGCGTTGCTCACACCGGCGGTCGGTTTCCTCGTGCCGAAACGGATTCCGCGAGTTGTCGCGACCCTGGCGGTGCTCGTGGGCGGGCTCGTCGTGCTCGGCGGGCTGCTCACGTTCGTCGTGACGACCTTCGTCAACGGTGTACCGGACCTCGCGGCGCAGCTCGTCCGCAGCGTCGACACCGTGTCCGGCTGGCTCGTCAGCGGACCCCTGCACCTCAGCGAGACCCACTTGAGCGAGTTCTCCGACCGAGCCGTGAAAACTCTGCAGGACAACCAGTCCGGTATCACCTCGGGCGCGCTCACCACGGCCGCGACGGTCATCGTCATCGCGGTGAACCAACTGGAAAGCCACGTCCTGCAACCGTTCCTGCTGGGGCGCGCGGTGAAGCTGCACCCCCTCTCGGTGGTGCTGGCCATCGCGAGCGGACTCCTCGTCGCGGGCATCGCCGGCGCGTTGCTCGCCGTGCCGCTGCTGGCGGTGCTCAATCCCGGGATCCGTTCTCTGCTCAGCGATGCCGACGAGCACGTGGCGCCCGCCGACGTGCACACCAGCGAACCCGGAGAGTCCGCACCCGATGAACCCGGTCTCGACACCGAGGCCGGCACCGAGACCCGGAGCAGGTAGATGACCTCGACGCACGACGTGCTGACGGAGACGGCCGACCGTCCCCGCGGCAGCGATTTCGCCCGACTGACCAAAGAACTCAAAGCCGCGGGCCTGCTGGACCGCCGTCGCGGCTATTACGCGCTGCGCATGGCCATCAACGGTGTCCTGCTCGGCGCGATCGCCACCGCCTTCGTGCTGGTGGGCGACTCGTGGTGGCAGGTGCTGCTCGCCGTGGCCCTGGCCGTGGCCTCGACCCAGCTGGCGTTCATCGGGCACGACGCCGGGCACCGGCAGATCTTCCGCAGCCACCGCCACAACGACCTGGTCGGGCACCTGCACGGCAGTCTCACCGGCATCAGCTACCAGTGGTGGGTCGCCAAGCACAACCGCCACCACGCCAACCCCAACCACGAGGACCACGACCCGGACATCGAGATCCACGCCCTCGCCTTCAGCCGCGCCCAGACCAGGAGCAAACGCGGCCTGAACGCGTGGATCGTCCGGCGCCAGGCGTTCCTGTTCTTCCCGCTGCTGCTCGCCGAAGCGGCCGTGCTGCGGATCTCCGGCGTCGTCGCCCTGTGCCGCCGCGAGCTGCGCAACCCGTGGCGCGAGGCAGCACTCCAGATCGTGCCGTTGGCGGCCTACCTGGTGGCGGTCTTCCTGGTCCTCTCCCCGCTGAAGGCCATCGTGTTCATCGCCGTGCACCAGGGGCTGATGGGCGTCTACCTCGGGTGCTCGTTCGCGCCCAACCACAAGGGAATGCCGATCATCACCGGTGACCAGCGCCTCGACCACCTCCACAAGCAGGTGCTCACCTCCCGCAACGTGACCGGCGGCCGCTGGGTCGACGCCCTGCTCGGCGGGCTCAACCACCAGATCGAGCACCACCTCTACCCGCACATGCCCCGCCCCAACCTGCGCCACGCGCAACCCGTCGTCGAGAACTTCTGCGCGCGACATGGAATCCCGTACAGCAAGACCACCATGGTTCGTTCCTATGCCGAGGTTCTCCGCCATCTGCACGACGCGGGTGCGCCGCTGCGCGGTACGGCGCAGTGACCGCACCGCAGCATTGAGTCCTTTAAGGACGGACGACCGCATCCGCTCGGAAAGAGCGAGTTCACCGGTTCCGGGTTGCACCAGTGCGGAGCGGGTATCTGACGAAGACCGTGCACGAGGCCGCGCACGGGAGGGTCGCCTCACGTGACCCCGGCCGGATCCGGGACGGGAAGTGTCAGCAGGGGCTTCCCGCACCGGACCGGTTGCCACTGGCGCCACAGGCGTACCGTCGACCTGGAGGTGGCCGCGTTCCGCGCCACCGGATGCTCCTTCCGGAGATCCGGACATCCCCGTCGAACGGAAAGCACCAAGTGACCCTGTCTTCAGCGAACGTCCTGTTCAGCCAACCCGAGACGCACCAGCCGCAAGCCCGGCACACCCCGGCCGAGTCCGATCGACCGTCCTGGACGTGCCTGTTCCGCGAACCGGTGCCCGCACCGCGAGTTCCGTCGGAGCGCTGAGCCGAGACCGCGGTGGGACAGCGTCGATCGCCTGCGATGTTCCGGACTGCCGACCGATCAAAGGCCACCGCGAAGAACGAGCGAGGCGCAGACCTGTCCCGGGTGGAGTAGTGTCGGCCTGGTTGGGGTTCCAGTTGCCGGCATCCAGCCGCCGCGGCCCCCGATCTGATTCGGCTCGGCGCCCGCGCCTCCTGCCGGAGATCGGAGTACCGGCTTGCCGCCGGACCGCCAGATCTTCTCCTCGCTCTCCAGAAGCCTTCACGCCGCGCCCGACGAGTGGGTGCGTTCATGACACGGACCGGACACGTCGACGGGCACAACGGTGCCGCAGCCGATTTCGCGGACGCACGACTCGCCGCCGAGGAGGCGGGAGCCGTCCAGCAACGTCAAGCGGCACAACGCGTCGCGCAGCACTGCCGCGACCTGCAGGACTGCCGCGACCTGCTCGAGATGCTGGGCCTGTCGAGCCTGCGCCCACGCGCCGCACGTCCGGTTCACGACGATCCGAGCAGCCCGACTTCCCCGGAAGCGCTCAGCGTTCACCGGACCACCGAAGGAGAACGTAAATGACGCAGGGAACCGTGAAGTGGTTCAACGGCACCAAGGGATTCGGTTTCATCGCACCGGAAGGCGGCGGCCCGGACGTCTTCGTCCACCACTCCGAGGTCCACGAGTACGCCTACCAGGGCATCCCGGAGAAGCAGCTGGTGGAGTTCGAGATCCAGCAGGGGGACAGAGGGCCGCAGGCGATGTCTGTCCGGCTTCTCTGAAGCCCCAGGAGACACGGGGAGCGGGCCACCGTCAGGTGGTTCGCTCCCCGTGCACAGGAGGCATTCGGCTGAGATCGCACCGAGAAACCGGCGCGCGGCAGTACTGTCGCCCCATGACTGACGCGCACGGCGGCCCCTCCCTCGGTCCCACGTTGTCCGAGTGGATCAACGCTCGCGGCGACACCGAACGGCACCTGGCGGCAGCGGCCGCGTCTCCGGTCGACGCGAAGTGGGTGCAGCGGCTCGCGGACCTGCTCGCCACCGAGAGGTCCTGGCAGGACCAGTACACCGACCTGCTCGCGCTCGGCAGCGCCGGTGGTCACTTCCCGTCGTCGAACCGCTGAACGCCGGTCCAGCCGACAACCGGTGGGACGCTGCTCGAC